>JAPLEC010000277.1 GCA_026391515.1 Bacteroidia bacterium
TTCATAATATTCTTTAATAATCATGATTTGTACATTTCCTGTCTGAATTTCTATTTATTCACACAATATAGTTTTTCAATCCCTTTAAAAATATATCCTCTCCCTGTTACAGCAATTGATGCCCAGAATTTGTCATTAAGGTGGTTTTCTGCAACAAGCTCGAATTTTTCACCGGCTTTTATTGCACGGGTTATGCCTTTCTCATCGTAAAACCAGATTTTGTTATTGTATGCCCATGATGATGCCCAGATGGAACCGGAACCTGTAATTTTTGTTTTGTATACCTGTGTCCCTGTTGCTGCATTTATACAGCTGATATCGCCCCGGCTTCCGATAAGATAAATAAGGTTGTTATAAATAAGCGGAGAAGCATTTCCCAGTCCCGCATCAGGACAGATCCATTCAACACCCTGGCTTATTGTTTCTCCCTCTTTTGGTGTAATATCACCTTCGGCACCTGCTTTAACTGCAAACAGGTTTGATTTGACTTCACGACCTCCTTCATTCCCGATAAACAGATGTTCAGCATCTCCTGCCGGGGAAGGTATAGTTTGCTCCCCTCCTGTCTTAAGCTCCCAAATAAGCTTCCCGGTTTCAGGATCGTATGAACGTGCTGTTTTCCCGCAGGCTACAAGTTCAGTTCTGATTTTGTTCTTCCAGATATATGGAGTGCTGTAGCTGGTTTTCTCTTCGCGTGCGATTTTCCATTTTTCACCTCCGGTTGTTGCATCAATAGCTGCAATAAACGAATTTATTTCATTGTCGACCTGGATAAACAAGGTATTATTATAAAGTACGGGTGATGAACCTGTTCCCCATCCGCTCTGTGTTTTATATGCACCCAGATCTTTTTGCCATAATAGTTTCCCGTCAAGATCATAGCAGAAAAG
Organism: Bacteroidia bacterium; assembly: GCA_026391515.1. Classification (GTDB taxonomy): domain Bacteria; phylum Bacteroidota; class Bacteroidia; order Bacteroidales; family VadinHA17; genus LD21. Next base: position 891 of record JAPLEC010000277.1, read on the forward strand.
TCCAGTCATGCCGAAATAAGCATAAACGTTTTTACCATCAGTAACAGGAGTCTCTGATGCATAAGTATTCTGAGGTCCTTTTTTGACTCTTGGATTACCTTTGAATACAACCTGCTTCCAGAGTTCTTTTCCGGTGTTCAGGTCGATACATATAATTTCCCAACGGTAAATATCTGATTTAAAAGAGGTGTCATTATCCTCTGGCCTTGGTCCACCTGGCATTTGTCCTGGCTGAAGCCCCGGACCGCCCTGAGGCATCTGACCCGGTTGCGGTCTACCTGTTTGTCCTTCAGCAGGTGGACCGGGCATCGGTCCCCTTTCAGGTTCAGGCGCTACTTTTTCAGGAAATGCGGATGTGATAAACACTTTATTTCCCCAGATTACAGGAGATGACCAGCCTAAGCCATCAAGCTGATATGTCCATGCAATATTTTTAACAGTGTCCCATTCTTCAGGCAGATTTTTGCCTGTTATCACCATATTACCTTCAGGTCCCCTGAATTGCGGCCAGTTTTGCTTTTGTGAACAGGAAGTGACAATAATTAAGGAAAAAATGCCAATAAAAACAGTAAGTCTAACCCATGATCCTCGATTCATAATAATTCAAAATGTAATTAGTAATTGTATTGATTGATGTTATAAAAATAACAGAAATTTCTCTTATTCTATTACCATCGGAAAATTATGTTCGAGGAAAGGAATCCGTGAACTATTTGTGATTATTAGTTAAGTTTCAGGATCTAATTTACTTTAGAGGAATCTCTTTCCACTTGTCAATCAATCCGTTTGAGATATTTGTTTGAGGAACTTGTTCTTTGTTGTTTATCTGAATTGATTTTATACTAACCTCTCTTTGAAGATAATCTGACAATTCGCCATAGGTAATATCTCCTTTGGTCGCCTGAATTTTTTTGAGCAGATGGTAAGTAAACATCCCATGTCCGGTTTCTTTATAGGGTAATGATGATTGTTCTCCGCTGCTGGCAGTAAAAACTACAACATTCCCATTT
>JAPLEC010000461.1 GCA_026391515.1 Bacteroidia bacterium
GCGGCAAGCAAACCCCGGTCCACAGGTTTAACGACGATATGGTGTTTATCGATGGGAAATTCTTACAATCAGCAGGTTACGAGGGAGAGGTGAATGAAAACTCATTCTATATCGATTATGAATCAGGATTGGTTTATATAGGTACGAACCCTGCTAACCGGCTGGTTGAAATTACAGCTTTCAATATAGGACTTCACCGGATAACAGGCGAATGTCATGGTAAGGTCACCGATCACAAAGGCTTCATAATTAAGGGTATTACATTTACCCAGTATGCTTATCGTGCACTTGAAGTTGACGGTAAGGAACCGGAAGGTATTTCACCTGAAGCCGAACACGGAAAGGATGTAATTGGCACAACTCTGGAACATTGCACTATTTCTTTTTGCTCACGAGTAGCTGCTTACCTCAGGGGTGATAAGCTTGTCATCAGGAATTGTAAGATAAGCGACACAAGCACTGAAGGCATTTATATAATTGCCTCTTCTGATGTTCTGCTGGAGAGGAATATTTTCACACGCAACAACATCGAACAAATCTCAGGGTACTATCCTGCTGCAGTTAAGATCTTTAATCAAAGTTACCGCGTAACCTGCCAGGATAACCTTGTTACCGACCTGCCTTATTCGAATGGTATCTGGTATGATGTCGGTAATGTCGACGGTCGTTTTCTGAATAACTGGGTGGAAGGTGTTGGATTTACTTCAAGTGCGATTTCATATTTACAGACATGGCCAAGCCAAAGCGGATTCTTTTTTGAAATCTCAAAAGGTGCGATTTGCGCAGGAAATGTATTCGTAAATTGTGAGCTTGGGATACATATTCTGAACAGCTGCGATGTTAAAATGTACCAGAACACTCTGATAAACAGTACTGCCTGTGTCAGCCGGAGCGAGAGAAGCGCAGTGGGTGACCGTTTCGAATGGCATCCGGCTACCGGCCCCGATGTCGATAAACGCGAAGGTCATGTTTTTGTCAATAACCTTTTGACTGGCGATGCCATGTTTAACAGGCCTCTGCTGTTCGTATGGCAAAGGAAGATGCTTTGTGACAAGCTGACTAGACCGCAGTTTAAACAGTTAGACAATAATGTTTATGTGCAAAGTTCCGGCAAAAGGAGTATTCCGATGATTTTATGGAGTCCTGCAATGAATGATACCTGTATTATCGGATTTGATTCGCCTGCAGAATTAAATAAGCTTCATCCTGAGTTTTCTGGTCACAGTTTGCTTTACAAAGATTATCAGGTATTCAGAAGTCCGGATCTGAGTAATTATAGGCTGATACCTGAGTTCCGCGGCATCAAAGCAGCAGCCCCGCTGCCTGTTGAAATCAGCGTACTTCTGAAACGTCCGAAGAAGGATTTACCATATATAGGCGCTTATCCACCGGTACCGGTTCAGTGACAAGGCTTACCACTTTTTGACTGTTTCAATCATTGCGAGAATATTTTCGACCGGTGTTCCTGCCTGAATATTATGACATGAGCAGCAGATAAAACCTTCCCGTCCTTTTCCCAGAGCTTCAAGACAGTTTAAAGTCTCCTTCCGTACATCTTCAGCTGAACCCAATGGCAGAGCATGCTGGTTATCAACGCCTCCGTGAAAAATAACTCTTTGTCCGTATTTCTCCTTAAGAGCTTTCATTTCCATTCCCGGACATAAATGCTGAACAGGATTCAGTACATCGATGCCACAATCAATAAGCGGGGCAATAAGCTTTTCCGAAGCTCCATCGGTATGATAAAAGACTTTAAGTCCGTATGAATGAATTAGTTTGCACCATCTTTCCATCCTGGGCTTAAGGAAAAATTCCCACTCCTGAGGCGGGATAAGCAAATTATTCTGACCGCCTACATCATCGCTGATAAACACCAGATCAAGATATTTTGAAGCTTTATCCAGGAACCTGATGAGCATTTCGGTCTGTATATTTTCTACTCGATCGAGAGTGGCTGTGACCAGATCGGGATAAGCAAGAATGTCCATCAATCCCTGCTCAATTCCGCGAAGCTGACAATATATTTCAAAGAATGAAACCCATGGACCTATTACAGCAAAATCTTCCGATGCCAGTTTTGCACGATTAACTGCAGATTCGTAATCAAACAGATCAGGATCAGGCCAGAAAGGATAATTATCTGCATCAGAAGGAGTCGTATATCCACGCATGGGAGGTTCCGTAAATTCCTGGTAATGAGCTGCTCCGGCTGTAATATCCCTGAGCGGTACTCCCCACATTGTGCGGGAACCTGTTGCATTTGCTCCAACCTGTGAACCGGCACTCTCTCCTGCAGGAGTCTTATAATCCATAAAGACCCACACGATTTTGTCCACCCCGAGCTTCTTCCACATTTCAAAATCGTCTTTTGCACCAACATACTTTTTCAATGCATCCTCAACTTCAGGAGTATGCCAGATATCAACCGGGATTCTGTCAACAGGCTTCCGTTGAAGAACATTGATTATCCTTTGCTTTGAATTCATTCTTTCAGATTATTTTTCATTAGTGCAATTCAATGAAGCATCAAATACAATTTATATATTGTTAAACTGATAAGATCACTATTCATATAAAATTAGATTTTTTTTCGATAAATTGTAAATCAGATTATTTAGTCACTCATTAAAGATGAAAAGAATACTCATCCTGGCGTTTTTATTTGCTGAATGCACGGGGTTATTTGCTGAAATCAGGGTCGGAGTGGCAAGAAAGGTAATAACTCCCGAAACACCCATCTGGCTTTCAGGTTATGCAAGCCGTAAAGAACCATCCACAGAAATCCTGCAGGATATTTGGGCTAAAGCAATTGTAATTGAAGAAAACCAGAAAAGCCGGATAATTATCGTAACAACAGATATTATCGGATTATCGCACGAAGTATCCGAAGATGTTGCAAAACGCGTTATTGAAAAGTATGGCATCGATCGCTCACAGCTGCTTCTGAGCTCATCTCACACACATTCGGGACCGGTGATCTGGCCTTCTCTGATTGACATGTTCGAACTCAGCACATCTGATATCCAGGCTATTGTAGCCTATAGCCGGAAATTGGCTGATGCTGTTATTGATGTCATTGATACGGCAATGAATAATCTTAAACCCATGCAATTATTCATTGGTCATGGTTCTGTCGATTTCGCAAAAAGCCGGCGGGAATTCACTGAGAAAGGTGTGGTTATCGGAGTAAATCCCGACGGACCTGTGGATCATGATGTTCCGGTGCTTAAAGTTATAACACCCGATGGCAGGCTGCAGGCTGTTTTATTTGGATATGCCTGTCACAATACTACTTTGAGCATAAACCAGGTCAACGGCGATTATGCCGGCTTTGCACAGGCAGAAATTGAAAAATCTAATCCCGGAGTTGTCGCAATGTTTATGGCCGGCTGTGGTTCAGATCAGAACCCGCAGCCTCGCGGAGCTGTTGAGATGGCAATTCAACATGGCAAGTCGCTGGCTGATGCAGTTCAAAATGTTTTAACTGGCGAGATGCATCCTGTCAGGCCCCCGATCCGAACCTGTTTTACAACAACCGACCTTGACTTCCTGCCTTTCGATCCAGAAAAATATATGAAAGAAATAATGAGCAATGACCAGTACAGACAGCGACGGGCGAAACTTTTACTTGAAGCGTACGACAAAGGCTGGGATATAGACCGGCTAAAATATCCGGTCCAGGCAGTACGATTTAATAATGATTTTACAATTGTAGCACTTAGCGGCGAAGTGGTTGTTGACTATTCTCTTTCTGTAAAAAAGATTTATCCCGGCGAAAACCTGTTTGTTGCAGGTTACTGCACTGAAGTACAATGCTACATACCTACGCAAAGAATTTTGAAGGAAGGCGGGTACGAGCCTGAGAACAGCATGATTTATTACGGACTTCCGGGACCATTTAAAGAAAATGTCGAGAGTAAAGTTTTAAATGCCATTTCCTTTGTAATGAAACATACCAGGGCCAAACGCTGATTTGCAATTACTTCTTGACTTCCAGTTAATTAATTAGTAACTTTATACAAAAATTATTACTATCTATTAACCAAAAAAGGAGGAGAAATGGCAACTTATTTTTTATTTGGAACGTATTCTGCCGAAGCTGTTAAAGGTATAAGTGCAGCTCGTACAGAAAAAGCTAATAAGCTTATTCAGAAGTATAAAGGGAAAATTATTTCGATTTATGCATTGCTGGGTAATAAAGATCTGGTAATTATTGCAACATTCCCTGGTATCGAACAGGTCGTTAAGGCTTCAATAGCTGTCAGCAAGCTGACGGGAATTGCTTTCTCGACTTCCGAAGCTATACCTGTAAAAGATTTTGATAAAATGGCAGCAGGGATTTAAGAAAAAAATGTAGTATTAGACAGAGCTATTACAAAAACTTTATTAACCACCCCGTCCCGTCCGCCAGCTGGCGGACGGGACACCTCCCGCGAAAAGCGGGAGGAAAGTTTTCTATTCTGGTATCTAAAGAAAATATTTAACCAGTTTTACTACACAACCTTTTCTTTATACTGTCTGATAAATCCCAGTGTGATAAGGAATTGTGCGGTGATATAGGTCGTCATTATAATCAGTGAAGATACTTTTATCGGTTGACTGAATTTATTGACAGCGATAACAGAATCGGATATGACAAACAGGATAGCCCCGGCAAGAACTAACCAGTAACTTATTTTGTTCACCTTCTTTAATCTGTTTATAGCTGCTGCAAGCATTGTAAGGATGACAAAAGCATAAATAATAACCGGTAACTTCATATCTCCCAGATCATCATACAGATAGTACACCAGTCCCGTTCCATATAAAACTACCGGAATCAGCAGGAAATATTTTGAATGAAAAATGATATTTTCTCCCGGTGTTAAGAAGAATACAATAAGATACATGACCTGTGCCAGAAGAAAACATACCAGCCCGGGGATAAACGAAAAATCGAGTACGATATCGCCAGCCCAGGAGAAAAATAGTCCGGCAAGTATTAATGCGCTCAGCTTGTTAAAGGTATTCCGGAAGTTTATGATGAAAATAATAATAAGAACCGGTATGATAAAACTTTTAATTATTAGTCCGGTCAGGAATGAAGAGTGACCATTGAGGAGTATGTACAAGATGCCGATCAAAAAATATATTACCGACAATAATTTTGTTTTCATATCACTTTCAACTTATTCTTGTGGGTTTAATAGTTATAAAATTACCAAATAAAATTCATATCTTTTTATCCTGAATTTATACCTTGTTATTATTTCCAGAATTAATACTCCGAAAGGTATTATCATATGAAAGTCACCGGTTTTACATTCATTCGAAATGCTATCAAATATGATTACCCTGTTGTTGAAGCTATAAAATCCATATTACCGGTTTGTGATGATTTTGTTGTCGCTGTCGGAAATTCTGATGATGGAACTGAAGCTTTGATACAATCAATTGATAAACAAAAGGTTAAAATAATAAACACTATCTGGGACGATTCACCTGAAATGAAAAAAGGCGGAAAGGTTTTCGCCCTCGAGACTGAAAAGGCTTTCAAAGCAATCTCTGCTGATTCAGACTGGGCTTTTTATATTCAGGGCGATGAAGTTGTACATGAGAAATATCTCGGGACAATCCACTCGGCAATGATAAAATGGAGAGAGGATATTAAGGTCGATGGGCTTGTGTTCAATTATTTACATTTTTATGGATCATACGACTATGTAGGTACTTCTCCATTTTGGTACAGAAATGAAATAAGGGTTATAAAAAACTATAAATCAATCTATTCATACAGGGATGCCCAGGGCTTCAGAAAGAGAGAAAATAGAAAGCTTAATGTCAAGCCGGTAGATGCCTTCGTTTATCATTATGGCTGGGTAAAAGAGCCGGAAACAATGATGAAAAAAGTAAGGAATAACATATCATTTTATGAAGATGTCGACTGTAAACAAATATTAAATTCAGGACCTGCCTGGGATTACTCTTCAATTGATGCCCTTAACTTGTTCAAAGATTCACATCCGGCTGTCATGAAAGAGCGTATAATGCTCAAAAACTGGATCTTTGAACATGATATCTCTTTTAATAAATTATCTCTCAAATATAAAGGCAAGATATTCCTGAAGAATTATCTGGGCATAAATACTTTTTATGAAAATTTCAGAGTAATTTAAAAACTTAAATAAAAGTCAAATTAAAATTCAAACGATGAAAAAAACTTTTCTGGTTATTTTATTAATTATTTTTCTGCCGGTTACCCTGTTTTCGCAGAATAAATTTAACGGGCTTGATATGAATATGGGAAGTCTTTACAGGCTTTCTGATGCTAAAACCCGTTCTATAAGCCCTGAAAATTTTACCGGTGAAAAAGGAAAAGCCGGAATGGCCGATCCGGTTGCTGACAAGGATAAACCTAATGTAGCAAATGCAGCAAATGCTGCCCGCGATCTTGGGCAAGGCTGGAAAATAAATCCATTCATCAGAATCAAACCGGGTGAAACTTTCACTCTTACCGAAATTGAAGGTCCCGGAGCAATACAGCATATCTGGATGACCCCTGCCGGCAAATGGCGTTTCAATATTCTCCGTATTTACTGGGATGGTGAAACTGAACCTTCAGTAGAGTGCCCTGTTGGAGATTTCTTTGCCATGGGCTGGGGCTCATATGCTCAGCTGAGCTCCCTTGCTGTTTGTGTAAATCCGGGCAGTGCATTTAACTGCTACTGGGCAATGCCTTTCAGAAAGAAATGCAAAATAACAATGGAAAATCTGGGAGATGCAGACCAGATGACACTCTATTACCAGATAGATTACACGCTGACTGATGTTCCTTCAGATGCTGCCTATTTCCATGCCCAGTTCCGCAGGCAAAATCCTGATGTAACTTCAGACTATACAATTATCGACGGTGTGAAAGGAAAAGGTCAGTATGTAGGTGTATATCTTGCAGTTGGCGTAAACAATAACGGATGGTGGGGTGAAGGAGAGATAAAATTCTTCCTTGATGGTGATACAAAATTCCCGACAATCTGCGGTACTGGCACTGAAGATTATTTCTGCGGATCGTACGATTTTGATACGAATAAAAAGAATGCAGCAGGT
>JAPLEC010000051.1 GCA_026391515.1 Bacteroidia bacterium
CGGGCATCAGCCATTGTTTCGGCAAAAGGCTTTTCAACGTAAGCATCACGACCTGCCTCAACGGCTTCTGCACAGAGTAAAGCATGCTGGAAATCTGCTGTGCTGATAATTACAGCGTCTGTGTCCTTTCCGCTGTATAGTTCATCATTGTTACGTGCAAGCCTCAGGTTTATCCCCAGGGGTTTATAAAATTTATCAGCCTCTTCGCGCCTCATGCTCCAGATATCGGAAACAGCTGAAAATTCAAAATTCAGTTCCTTGGCAAGGCTCATGAAAGCCGGAGACAGAGCTCCCCTGAAACGATCCGAGTAACCGACAATACCAACACGTATCCTGTCGTTGGCACCCAGGATGCGTGAATAACTCTTCGCACCGAGTGTAAAGCCTGCAGCGCCAAGAGCAGTTTTCTGAACAAATTCTCTTCGAGTTGTCATAATGTTATAAGTTAATGTATTTAATATCAATCTCTTACCTGATTTTACCCTACTTTTGAAGGAGGGGTGCCCCGTCCGCAAACTGGCGGATCGGAACGGGGTGGTTAATGTCAATTTATAAATACTACTGCTAGGTTTCCCAAGTGTAAAAATAATTTTAATTCGTAAACGTACACATGCAAATATTGTGCTTTTTTTCAATTTCCGGTCTATTAACTTTTTTTAACAGGATAATAATGTATTTCAAGTAACTTTGTTTTACCAGAAATAATTTTATCAATAACTCTAATGATATAAGCTATGAATCTGAAAAGTAAAATTTGTTTCGCATTATCCCTTCTGATTCTAAGTTCATCCTTTTCACCGGCTTCAGCTCAAAAGAAGGTAAAGGGCTCTGATCTCAAAAACTGGCCTCAGGGTTGCTCTCCACAGGAAATAGGAAAGCGCATTGCACAACATTTCGTGGCTTCTCCTCATTTCAATTATTTCCGGCCAACACCACCAAGGTCAATCGTTTACCCTGAAACCTGCACTTGGTATGGTGCTCTGACCTTTGCAAAGCTGACCAATGATAATGAACTGATCAAAAAGCTTGCAGAAAGGTTTGAACCATTGTTTAGTACAGATTCTTCTCTTATTCCGCTTCCAAACCATGTCGATAACACAGTTTTTGGAGCCGTACCTTTTGAATTATATATCATTACAAAAGATGCGAGGTATTTAAAAACAGGTTTGCGACTAGCTGATGGTCAATGGGCAGCTCCTTCAGGTGACGGAGTAAGTCCTGCTGCAAAAAGATATTATGAAAAAGGACTGACACCACAAACACGTCTCTGGATTGATGATATGTACATGATAACGGCAGTCCAATTACAGGCATTCAGGGCAACAGGCGACCTTAAATATGTCAACAGGGCTGCAAAGGAAATGGTTTTATATCTTGATACTTTGCAACGTCCTAACGGGCTGTTTTATCATGCCCCGGATGTCCCGTTCTTCTGGGGACGAGGTAATGGCTGGATGGCAGCAGGAATGAGCGAACTCCTTCTTTCACTTCCAAAAGATAATCCCGACAGACCAATGATAATGGAAGGTTATAAAAAAATGATGGCAACACTTCTCAAATACCAGGCTACAGATGGTACGTGGAAACAGCTGATTGACGAACCGGAAGCATGGACAGAAACATCAGGAACCGGCATGTTCGCCTTTGCAATGATAACCGGTGTTAAAAATGGATGGCTCAATAAGAAAATTTATGGAGCCGCAGCAAGAAAAGCATGGCTTGGACTGATACCTTATATAAATGAGAATGATGAGATTCGCGAAGTTTGTGAAGGAACAAGTAAACTGAATGACCGTCAATATTATTTCGACAGGAAAAGAAATGTCGGCGATCTCCACGGTCAGGCACCTCTCCTATGGTGTGCCACTGCCCTGCTTAGATAGAAAGTCTTGCAGGTCTTGCGGGTCTTGCTGCCTTACAGGCTTCGGACCGTTGGGCCTCTGCGCCGTTGCGCCTTTGCACCTTTGAATAAATTAGTTACCATTCAAAATAATATTGTCTCATGGAAAACGAAAACAAACCAGCCTCAAAACGATTGTACTCACTTGACGCATTACGCGGATTCGACATGTTCTGGATAATGGGGGGAGAAGGGATCTTCATTGCCCTTGCTTCTCTTACCGGATGGCCGATTTTTCAATGGTGTGCTAAACAGCTTGATCATGTTCCCTGGCATGGATTCCATTTTTATGATATGATATTCCCGCTTTTCCTTTTCATTGCTGGAATATCATTCCCGTTTTCTTATGCGAAACGTATTGAAAAAAATGACAGCCGGGAATCAATCTACAGGCATGTCATTTTCCGCGGTTTAATTCTTGTAGTGCTTGGGATTCTTTATAACAATGCAGTTAATTTTCATCTTGGTCAGTTGCGTTATGGCAGCGTTCTCGGGCGTATCGGCCTGGCATGGATGTTTGCAGCACTTATCTTTATGAACACAAAGAGGAATACGCGTATAATATGGTTCTGTGGACTCCTGATTGTGTACTATCTGCTTTTGCTTCTTTTCCCTTCACATGATCTTGGTTCATTTGATAAGTTTTCAAGGGAAGGAAATCTCACAAGTTACATAGACCGCTTGATCATGCCGGGAAAGCTTTATCTCGGCAATCACGATCCTGAAGGTATTTTAAGCACTATCCCAGCTATCTCGACAGCATTGCTGGGTATGTTTACCGGAGAGTTCTTGCTGTCGGATTACCTGAAAGATAAACCGTTACGCAGAGTTCTTTATATGGTCATCGCTGCAATAGTGTTAATGGTCATTGGCAAGATCTGGAATATCTTTTTCCCGATAAATAAAAACCTCTGGACAAGCTCATTTGTTTGCTGGGTCGGCGGACTGAGTCTGTTGCTTTTCTCAATCTTCTATCTTATTATCGATGTCTGGAATTTCAGGAAATGGGCATTCTTTTTTGTAGTCATCGGGATGAACCCCATCACAATTTACCTTGCTGAACGGATTATTAATTTCAGATCTGCTACCAAGTTTTTCTTCGGAGGACTCGCTTCATTGTTCCCGGAAAACTGGGCTGATCTTGTTAATGCAATTGGATATGTTGCGATAGGATGGGTATTCCTTTACATTCTTTATAAGAAGAAAATATTCTTAAGGGTGTGATTTCAATTAATTGATATCTCACTGGTATTCAGTCCTGCGGAGACAGCTTTCAATCGGATCTCCCCGGATTTATTTTCCGATTTAATTATTACAAGGCATCTTCCCTGCCAGGCTTTTCGCTGAGGCAGTTGGTAACTTTCAAGGCTGACGGGATTGGCATTGCCGACTCCTATTATGGTACCGGGTCCTTCGATTTCAAAACTGATCAGGTTTTCAGCTTTGGGATTTCTATTACCATCGGCATCAGTAAGTTCAACAGAAACATAACATAAGTCCTGTCCATCAGCTTTAATCTTATTCCTATCGGCTGTCAGTTTAATTTGTGAGACTTCATTAGCCGTTTGCAGAGTTGTCGAATTTATCTGTTTTTTTCCACTGAATCCAATTGCCTTGAGCACCCCTGGCTGATAAGGAACTTCCCATAAAGCTGTGAATTCGGTGGATCGATCCGTTTTCTTTTTACCAAGTGATTTGTTATTCAGGAACAATTCTACCTCTTCGCATGATGAATAAACACTTACCTGCAAAGGTTGATTTTCATATCCATTCCAGTTCCAGCTTGAGACCACATCCTGCCACTCCCATTTACTCCATACTTCCTTTTTTGGATTTAATTCAAAAGAAGGTTTGGGAGGTTTTACAAACAATGAAAGCTGATTGTCTTTCCAAAGCGCATCACGAAAATAGGACTGTGGACGTTTCCATCCGCAAATGTCAATATCACCGCAATAAGCAAGTGACCAGGGATAAAAGCTCCCTTCATGCGGATATCCAAGCCATCCGATGCTGGCTTCACCCAGGTAATCATAACCCGTCCAGACAAAATCACCTATAACCCAGGGATTATCAAGCACAGCCATCCAATAATCAAATGCTTCCAAAGCAAAAGACTCCGAACCAAACATAACACGTTCAGGAAGTCGCTTATGATCACTGACATAGTTACTTATAGCATAATTATAACCGCTGATATCAAGTGTAGCAAAATACGGATCTTTGTCAGGTGAAACACTATTTACTGCTGAAGTAACCGGACGTGTGGGATCTAAAGTTCTGACATAGCTGGCAAGAGTGTTAGCAAGCTTTGCACCCTCAGGTTTTCCTCTTTCAGGAACCTCATTGCCAATACTCCAGAAAATCACTGAGGGATGATTCCGGTCGCGCAAAACCATACTATTAATATCCTTTTGCCACCATTTATCAAAATACAGGTGGTAATCTTCCGGATTTTTCTCTTCCATCCACATATCAAATGCTTCGTCGATAACAAGGATACCCACGCGGTCACACGCAGCCAGAAACGCAGGAGAAGGAGGGTTATGTGCACAGCGTATGGCATTAAAACCACTGGTTTTCATTAGTTCAACCCGACGCTCTTCGGCCCTGTCATAAGCAGCAGCACCAAGAGGTCCGTTATCATGATGCATACAACCACCTTTTAATTTTAAAGGCTTATTATTAAGGAGAAGTCCCTTTTCAGCGCTTAATGAAATGGTTCTGATTCCAAATTTGTTTTCAACTTTGTCTATAACCTTTGACATTACTTTTCCATTCATACAATAAATCTCATTAACTGCAGTATACAGCACAGGGGAATCGACAGTCCAAAGCGAGGGCGAAGACACGGCTAAATCCTGATTGAATTCGAAATTGTTACCCGATTCAATTGTCTGGTTGGATTCAGTTTTTGCCACCTCGATTTTGTCTGCATTCATGATCCTTGTCACCAGCATAACCTCTTCAGATTTACCGGATTCATTAAATACGCTTGTTCTGACGTTAACTTTGGTAGCACTGGTTTCCACCACGGGTGTGGTAATGAAGGTACCCCATAGTCCGATATGTAACGGTTCCATTGCACTTATCCAAACATGACGATAAATACCTGATCCACTGTACCAACGACTGTTGCGTCCTTCGTTCCGGACCCTGACGGCAATAGTATTATTTTGTCCTGGAAGAAGTTTACCGGTAATGTCATACATGAAACTTGTATAACCATACGGATGGTTGCCCAGGTGCTGACCATTTAACCAAACATCAGCATTCATATATATACCATCAAACTGAAGATGGATAACTTTCCGTTTGATATCCGAATCTGCATAAAACGTTTTCCGATACCAGCCTGTGCCTCCGACCAGGTAGCCCGCATCAATTCCACCAATTGCGTTGGAATCAAAAGGAGAGTTGGTACCCGGGATGTCTTCTATACTCCAGTCATGTGGCAGATCCAACATTCGCCATGCTGAATCATCAAATTTCTCCATTTCAGCGCCTGAAACCTCACCCCTGTAGAAACGCCATCCGGTATCAAAGAGGATTACTGAACGACCTTCCTTAATAACAGCCAGTTCATTGATTCTTTCATTCATTTTCATTTTGCAGCTATAATTCGATAAGCTGCAAAGTATTGCCAAGAAACCTGTCACCAAAATTCTATTTTTCATGTTTTTACCTCCAAATTATAGGTTTGTAAGTCATTTATGTTTATGATTATTTTATAATTGTCTGGATTATACATCTACCAAACTTCTTTTCCGAAATAACTTCTGTAAGTGGCTATTTAAATATAACAGTTGTATTGCATTACTTTTTGTAAACATGTTCCACTGCTCCGATATCAAATCCTTTCCCTTGTGGTAAAGCAGTTCCAACAATGTCCTTTATTCCGCTTTCCAGGCTAAACAGTTTTTTCAGGTCCAATCCACGGTCAATCAAAGGAGAACCAGTTTTGAGGTAATAAGCTGTCAGATTCGCCGGATCCAATTTTCCTGGATCTGTTAATGAACAGGTACCCGGACTTTGAAGGTCAGGATCAGCATATATCCCGACAAAGCTGTCCCCTGTTTTTTCATTACCGGTAGCCAGGGACCATTCCAGCAGATTTTTGTAACCTGCAATTGACTGGTCATCTTTAAGATTCCAGTAGCAATTGGACTGGAATAGCTCTTTTGCCAGTTTTTGGCCCGGATAGAGGAAAGAACCTTTGTAAATAAAAATATTGTTCCTGAAATGAAAATCGGGCCAGTTGTTATATATCCATAATGAGTTCCCCCTGCCGTTCGAGTTGTAAAAGGTATTATTATAAATCTCACAATTTCTCATAGCCCCTGCAGTTTCATTTCGCCAGATGGCGAGAGATCCTCCATTTACAATGCCGTCATCCTGGCTGATGTTAAACCGTATTATGTTGTTTTCCCAGGGTTTTGCAGCACCAAATTCAAAAAGTCCGTAGCCGGCTCCCTGGTTGTTATATGATAAGCAGTACTGGATGACAGAATTTGAGACTCCTCCATCAAGGTCAAAACCTCCTCCATCAGCTGCAATAGGATTGGTTTTATTATTGTGTGAGATACAGTGCTGGATAATAAAATCGGTGCAGTCCCAAATCCAAATTCCAACCGGACCATTACCAGTCCATGGCATATCCCAGCCGTTATTAGAAGCCTCACAATACTCTATGGTGCCTCCTCTGACAGATGAGGCAAGTATACCATTCCCGCTATGATTATCAGTAACTGTGGGATCTCCGGGATTGTTTTCAGCAATACAATATCCTACATAAATATTTTCATTATCATAATTTACAGGATCATTTATGGTTGTACCGGTTACATGTATACCGGCAAAACCATTATCATGGGCATAAATAGACGTGATTTTAAGCTCGCTGCAAATATGGACATGCAATCCTGAATGCTGAAATCCAAATAATTCAAGACTATCAAGATCGAAATACTCTGAAACTGTAATATAGACACCATCGGTAACATTCCCTTCTTTTCTTCCTGAACCTTTTACGATCAAATCCCTGATTATAAAGTGACTACAATTCTTTACAACGATACCTTCAGCATTAGCTCCGTCAATAATCGCCCTTCCATTGCCATATGAACCAATGATTACTTTTTTCCCTTCCTCACCAGAATCAGATGAATCAAGTCTAATAGTTCCCGTGTAGACAGTTCCGCCTTCAAGAAGGATATTGTCTCCTGGTTTCAGGTTAGTATGGTTTATTTTTTCGAGGGTCTTCCATGGTCTTGTTAAAGATCCGGGATTATGATCATCACCGGAGCCACTGACATAATAGCATTCCCCATTACCTTTACTTTCTGTTTTAACACCATCATTACCATGACAACCTATAATCAATAACAAAACTATGAAACATAGTAATGGAATATACTTATATTTCATTATTGCAGATTTAATAGTATGACCAGTTTCATCTGATTGATTTCCCCATTAAATTAATAAATTTGTTCTGATGTACGATTTTTACTTTTGTTTTAATTTAAGTTTTAATTCGGAAATTGAAGTGCCGGGTAATTCAAGATTTTTCAGGTCTTCTTTTGTAAGACTAATATGATCATTCCAAACCGGATTCACATCATCAGGACCATTACCGGTCAATTGTCCGGTTTGTTCAAGCTTATCGATTTTACGACCTTCAATTACTAGTTTTACATGAGCAGGCTCCTGATTCTTATTGAGTAAATAGACATACAGACAGTTTTCATCCGGACTATAGCTGGCATATGATCTGATGTGTAATGTACCGGTTGTATTGACCATTTTCTTTCCCAGGTAATTACCCCATATCATCAAACCAAGTCCATTGGCATTGAAATTTCCATTTTTATCGAGGGCATCGAAAACACTGTTTTCAATTGAATCGTTATCAATCCAGCGGGTATTCCAGAAACTGGAAGATTCAATTCTTGGTTCTTTCAATTGTTCTCCCAACATTTCGAAATTGCACAAAGTATGACCCATGTCATTGATCATTGGCCATTTGTATGCCCAATCGAAAGGCCCGTATTCTACAACCAGCAGTTTCAGTTTTTGCTTTTGAGTCTCTGTTCCATATGTGTCAATAGCAGTCAAAGCCCTTCTGACAGGTCCCATAAGATCCTTAAGTGTATCCCTGTAAGAAACATATCCTGCAGTATAATTCCAGACCGGATAGTTGCTCAGGCACAGATAATCAAAATGACCTCCTGCAATTGTTATGACATCTTTAAAGAATTCAACAGAATTACCATTCGGGATAATATAAATTGAGGGATCGATCGCTTTCATGGCAATTGAAAAGTCAATAACATCCCTGGCGTATATTTCTGCTGATGAATTTTCGTTATTATTATGCCAGCACTCATTGCCTATCATCCAATACTTTACATTGTATCCTTTTTTAATATTGGCATAACGGACCCATTCAACTGCATTCTTTATAAGTCCTTCGCGGCTAGTCCAGGTACTTCCTTCAGGATAGTTAACAAGGTACTCATCAGCAGCTACAACAACAAGAGGTTCAGCGATAATTTCACGACACATTTGAATGAACTCGTCAAAATCAAGTACATCAAATTTGTATTCCCTGTAATCTTTCACAACACGATCATAGCCCACTGCACCTTTGCCGGTTCTGGCTGGAGTGGGTTGTGACTTCTCATATGGAGGAACAGAAAAAAGATACAAATCCGATTTGTTTCCACCGGGGTATCTCAGGTATTTAACACCCATGGCTTTTAAGGCATCGGCAGTCCGGATAGAAGGGTTCAGGTACTTATCATCATCCATAAAATAGTCGACATTAATTCCAATTGGATGATTTGAGACATCATTCAGAACAGAATCAGGATAAATAAATATGGAATTAACAGTTCTTTGTTCAGCGCATCTATAAAATAGGACAACTGAAAAGAAAAAAACTACTATTATCAGGCAGAAATTCTTTTTCATCATTATATAATTTTAATTTTTAAGGTAAATTAAAATCCTCAATATGTCTGATGACGAGGATATATTCTGAGACAAGCAAAAATTGATAAGGCTGTCAATGAAAGGTGAGACAGATCCATTTCAAAATTTCGATTATCATCATCTGATGATTCATGATCTGTCTCACACTTTTCTACCTAACCTACTAACCAAACTTATCCTACCTAACCTATGATTTTTAAAAACAAATACAAATGCTACCAACCTGTATTTTGAGGTCCCAGATTCGGATTGCTTTCTATCTCTGTCTGAGGGATAGGATATAGATTATTTTTCGTTGTAACTAACGTTGGGTCTACCCCTGCAGCTACCATTCTTGATACGAGCATTCCTTTCCTGGTATAATCGAACCATGAATGGCCTTCACCCCAGAGCTCGCGGTTACGCTCATTCTGGATCTCCTCGCGGAAGGTTGCCTTGGTCCAGTCGCCCGGATTATATACAGCCACACCAGCCACCGTACGCACCATGTTAATGCTTGCGACCACTTCAGCATCGGGAGCAGCCTTCAGTTCGTTGAGTGCTTCTGAATGCATCAGCAGAACATCGGCATAGCGAAGCAAGGTATAATTTTGGGGATGGTCAGCCCAGCCAATGTAGTTCTCATACCTCCACTTCTTGCACCAGTAATACCACCAATTATAATTCTCCCACAGGTACATAAGTCTTAGGTCGACCGGCACAGGGTCCCAACCACCTACCCAGTTAATCTCATAGCCACCCGATCCCTGTACCCAGCTTTCAGGTGCTGGATAGCCCCACCATGCGTTTTCAAGTTCATAAGCCTGCATGTTCTGGGCAAGCCAGGATCCCTCAGAACTTATCCCTGTTGAATATTGCACAGAAAAGATATGTCCTAAGGCAGGATTGTTTTCTTTAGTGTAATCAAACACATCTCTCACATCCGCAGCAAGGGCATAAGTGTAAGGAGTTGTCATAAGCTCTTCAAACTCATCCACAGCAAGTTGCAGGTCGGTTGTATTGATATTAGCCGGGCCACCGCCCCATCCACGGGTAAGGTAAACTTTACCCAGCATTGCTTTGGCTGCTCCCTTGGTCACCCTTCCTGCATCAGCAGCAGCGTTGTAGGACACAGGGAGTACGGTAATCGCGTCCTGCAGATCCTGGATGATCTTCAGGTATACATCAGCCTTTGGCATACGTGTGACCTGGTGGATATCTCCAAATCCCTTGATCTCATAATCAATATAAGGAACATCACCCCAGAACCTGACCATATTAAAATAGTTCAATGCCCTGAGGAATTTAGCCTCCCCGATCAGCCTTGATTTTAGTTCCTCGTTCATTGTTATACCAGGCAGTCTTCCAATAGCAATATTGGCGTTGTTGTTGGTGTTCCAACACCAATTCCAACATTGAAGTATCTCGAGCGTTGATGAGTTGTAAGTATAATTCTCAAAGGCAGCAAACCAGTTAGTGTACATGATATCTGTAGAGGCATCTGTCATGCACATATAAGCATTTCCGGCATTCCACCACTCATTTCCATAAAACTGGAAATTATTATAAACAGCACTTACCGCGGCAAGAGCATCTGCTTCTGTTTGATAGAAATTTGAAGGAGCTAAGTTGGAAAATACTTCCTCCTCGAGAAAATCTTTCATACAAGAGGTAGCCAGGAGCAACAGCGTGCAAATGGCAATAATGTACTTTTTGGTTTTCATATTAATAATGTTTTAAATTTCCATTTATACTCAAAATCCAACTTGAATACCAAACATAAAGCTCCTGGTAGCTGGAAAAGCATTCAGGTCGATCCCACGCTGCCATGAGCTCTGTCCTGCAGAGTTAACCTCCGGGTCATAGCCGGGGTAGTCGGTGAAGGTAAACAGGTTCGAGACATTAACGTAAACTACAGCACTTTTTAAAAATGAGATCTTACCTGTAGGGACAGTATAGGATAACCTTACATTTTTAATCCTTACGTAACTGCCATCAAAAATCATGTCATCCCCCCACACATAGGTTGCTCCCATCTTCGGTACATTGGTATTTGTATTCGTCGGGGTCCACCTGTTCCACAATTCAGCAAAACAGTTTCCAGCAGCCATGTGCGTTTCCATGGCATGAACATACGTTGGATAATTTATGTCATTCCCCTGCGATCCGTTGATAAAGATGCTTAGCGATAAGTTCTTATAGCTAAATTCATTGGTTACCCCAAAGAGAAAATCCGGATTGGGATCCCCTGCAATATCCAGGTCTTTGCCGTCAAAAATACCATCTCCATTTACATCAACATACTTTACATCACCCGGTTCGGCTCCGGGTTGTATTGGATCACCATCTTTATTCACATATGCATCCACCTCGGCCTGATCATTGAAAATTCCATCGTAAATGGTCCTTCGCCATACACCAACAGGCAGGCCAACATCTACATATACCCTTCCTCCATGTTTATCCAGATCATTGGGCGACTGTAATGTAAATGCACCTCTTGGTCCAAGATCGAGTATCTTATTCCTGTTCCAGTAGATGTTACCTGAAATCTTCCATTTAAACGGCCCTGTGAATACATCGTAGTTTAGGGTAAATTCACCGCCTTTGTTCTCCAGGCTTCCCATATTTTGGGGAGGCAGGGAAAAACCGAGAAGCGGAGGGAGGTAACCTGAAGTACCTGGTAAATTAGCACTCAGCAACAGGTCTGTTGTCTTCTTATAATAATAGTCAAATGTGAAGCTTAACCTTCCCTGCAGTAAACCCACTTCCAATCCTCCGTCATACTGAGTTGTTGTTTCCCATCTCAATTCAGGATTGGCCATTCTTGTAGGACCGACTCCCGGACTTAGAACACCTTCACCAAAAGTATAGTTTTGCATACCTAACAGGGATTGTGATTGATAAATTCCTATCTCCGAGTTTCCTGTTTGACCTACACTGAATTTCAGTTTTAACTGGTCGAATACATTAAGATTCTGAATGAAAGGTTCCTGAGACAATCTCCAGGCTACAGCAAAAGACGGGAAGAATGCCCATTGATTATCGGCTCCGAACTTTGATGAACCATCGGCACGTCCGGTAAGCGTAAACAGGTATTTATCCTTCAGGTTATAGTTCAGCCTGGCGATATATGAAGCCATTGACCATTGACTTTTCCATGAATAGGATGCAGATGTCTGATTGGCACCGGCAGACATATTATTATCCTGGAAAATATCGCTTGGGAAATCAGAAGCTGAAAGGGAACTTCCTTCGGAAACCTCTTTTTGCATGGTAAATCCGGCTATGAAGTTAATTTTGTGTACACCGAATGTCTTATCATAAGTCAGGATATTTTCGTTTAGCCAGGAATAGGTTGAAGTATAACTTTTACTGGCTGATCCGTTCACAAGCGATCCTTCATAGGTGGTACGCGGGAAATACCTGTTACGGTTAATGTCGTTGATATCGGCCCCTGCACTTACCCGAAGAGAAAGGCCTTTCATAAATGTAATGGTACCAAAAATATTGCCCAGCATACGTTTATTATACAGAACGTTTTTGGCGTCTTTGGCATAGGCTATGGGATTTCCCTTCAGTGACTTGTTACCAACTGCTGTATTTATACTGCCATCTTCATTATACGCGGGGAACATGGGCCAGGATTTAAGAGCAGCAGAGATCGTACCGCCATTGAACCACTGAAGGCCGGTTTCGGAACCAGAGTTGTTGGAAACGTTATGGCTGTAGGTAATGCTGCTCCCGACAGATAACCACTTGGTAACTTTGGAATCAAGGTTGGTCCTAATCGAGGTTCTTGTATAATCACCCCCGATAATGATCCCATTATGCTTCAGGTGGCCCAGTGATAAAGCGTACTGGGTATTTGTTGAACCACCTGTCATGGATAGCTGGTGGTTCATAATAAAGCCTGTCCGCAACACTGTTTCCTGCCAGTCGGTGGAAGGTAGTGTATCAATACCTGATGTATTTGGATTAAAAGGAGATTTGTATTCTTCAGGCGTACCATAATATACACCGTCTACAGTCTGTCCGGTGAACAAGGGAGCTTGTCCCTGGTTTACTGCCTGCTCATTGTAAAGGGTAGCAAACTGATAGGCATCAAGCATATCCAGTTTTTTGGCAATTTTCTCGAATGCATAGTAAGTTGAATATTCAATTTTCGGAGCACCGGCAGAGCCTCTCTTAGTCGTAATAAGAACCACTCCATTAGCGCCCCTTGCACCATAAATAGCTGTCGACGATCCATCTTTCAATACCTCTATTCGTTCTATATCACCCGGATTTATCCCGGCCAGCAGGTTCATTTGAGGCATCACGCCGTCATCAGGACCGTTGTTCGGGATTTGGTTGTTGTTTGAATAGACCGGAAAACCATCGATGACATACAGAGGTTCAATGTTTGAGTTTATGGAGTTACCTCCCCTTATGCGTACTGTAATTCCACCTCCCGGTGCATGTGAAGCCTCTGTTACCTGTACTCCGGCTAACCGGCCATTCATTGATTGCTCCATGGAAATGATTGGTGTTGCATTGATCTCCTTGGTATTCAAGGAGACAATTGTCCCGGTGAGATCACTTTTCTTTGACGAGCCATAGCCAACCACTACAACTTCATCCAGCCCCATTGCGTCTTCAACAAGTGAAATATCTATAACTGATTTGTCTTCAACTTTAATTTCCTGAGTACGCATTCCAATAAAGGAAATAACCAACACCGCATTTTGTGATACAGTAATATTGTATTTACCTGCTGGATCGGTTGCAGTACCATTTGTGGTACCCTTTTCAACAATATTAACCCCGGGAAGAGGTGTGTTATCAGCAGAATTAGTGATAGTTCCACTGATATTTCTTTGTGCAATAATAAATTGCACACTAAAAGCAAACATAAAGAAAAGCATGAGGTATTTCTTTAGTAAACTTCGAAATTCTGACCACTTTTTTCTCATAGGTTTCTATTTTAGTTAAACATCGCTTATTAAAAGTCTTTTTATATCAAAATAAAATGAAGCAGCTTGTCAGGTATTCCATACAATTAACAATAAGATCACAAAAAACACGACAATCAGAATGAACATTAAGATTTCAATGAGTATTATTTTTCTGTCTGAAAGCTTGACCCTGATCCTGGATAAAAATTTTGTCATGGTTCATTCAAAAAATATAATCCAAATTAGACAGTAAGGATCAGACAACAACAGAGAATTGTTCCAAAGATTATAAGATATGTTTCACTATAAATTATGTCTCAAAAAACATAAATTTTGTGCCAAACCATATCATTCTTTTATACCCGGGATCGGCATAAACAGCTGATAAAAATGCAGTAAATCAAGTGATTGTGAGAATCAGCCGGCAAATTCGGAAGGGGTCTTACCGAAAAGTGTCCTGAAACATTTTGTGAAATAAGCCGGCGAGTTGAATCCGACACGGTAGGATATTTCTTCAACCGACAGTTTGCTATCTTTAAGTAAGCTGGCAGCCCGTTTTAGTCGTAATGTACGTATAAATTCAGATGCAGGTTGTGATGTAAGAGCCTTCAGTTTACGATGCAACTGACTCCTGCTCATCCCGATTTCCCTGCAGAACTCATCTGAACCAAAGTCAGGATTTGAAATATGATTATCCACAATGTCCATTGCCTTCTGAATAAAGTAAGCATCAACTGAAGTAACAGCAATATCGGCAGGTTTAATTAACAGTTCCTTGCTGTATTTATCCCTTAGAATTTTCCTGTTTTCAAGTAAGTTACTAATTTGAACTTCCAGCAAATCGAGAGAAAATGGCTTTTCAATATAAGCGTCTGCACCTGTAACCAGCCCCTCAATTTTGTTATCTATTGAGGATCGTGCGGTTAGCATTATGATAGGAATATGGCTGGACCTGATCTCCTCCTTTAACTTCCTGCACATCTCAACGCCATCCATTAATGGCATAATAACGTCCGTGATAATTATATCAGGATCATTCCTGAT
>JAPLEC010000094.1 GCA_026391515.1 Bacteroidia bacterium
GGTAATAATGGAATTTGGTTTTATGATGAGAGCCCGTCCAGCTGGTTCAACCCAGACAACACCAAACAGACCGCAGGGTCAAGCCGGACCGACCTGGCAGCAGCAGGTACTTAAAGCCGGATGGGGTTATGCAATACTCGTTCCGGGGAGCATTCAGGCAGATAACGGAGCAGGTCTCAGAAGCGGGATTATTGGTCTGGTAAACAAAGGAGGACCTCGAAAGCCGGATGACTGGGGTTCTCTCAGGGCATGGGCATGGGGGGCAAGCCGTTCTCTCGATTATTTTGAAACTGATAAAGCTGTCGATGCAAAAAAAGTTGGTATTGAAGGAATGTCACGTTATGGTAAAGCGGCAATAGTTACATTGGCATATGACGATAGGTTTGCTATTGGTTTCATTGGATCATCAGGCGCAGGAGGAGCAAAATTATACCGTCGTATTTTCGGAGAGCAGATTGAAAATCTTGCCGGATCGGGTGAATATCACTGGTTTGCAGGCAATTTTATCAAATACGCTGCTGATCCTTTAACGCAGAAAGATCTGCCTGTCGATTCGCATGAGCTGGTTGCAATGTGTGCTCCGCGTCCGGTATTTATAAGTTCAGGTTCGCCAACCAATGGTGATGCATGGGTTGATGGAAAAGGAATGTTCCTTGCAGGTGCTTATGCCAGTCCTGTGTACGAGCTTCTGGGCAAAAAAGGAACAGGTACGACTGAGATGCCTGCAATCGAAACAGGTCTTATGGATGGAGATGTAGCCTTTAGGCAGCATGCCGGAGGTCATACATCCGGACCAAACTGGCCTTATTTCATTCAGTTTGCAAAACGATATCTAAAATAAATTGAAAATCGATGGCGCGGATTTGCAATCCGTGCCCTATAAATCTGGCACCGATTACAACCGAGGACCGCTTTAGCGGGACGAGCTCGGCGAAGCCAAATCGGCGCCAGCATTTTTTATTTTATATTCTTAAACTTCTCGAACTGCCCTGCAATATCTGCTTCACTTGTTGTCCCTGAATGAACAAGCACACGGTAGCGCAATACCAGGATTGTTCCTTTTTTCATTTGCGTATCAGTACCGTTCTGAGGCCAGTACATAGGTGTTGGTGACATAAAACCATAATCGCGTGTAAACCATGGAGAAGGATACCAGGGATTGGAAGGATGCTGCATTATCGCTAGTCCTTCGATGGCATTTCCTCTTTTCCCGTAATAATCAATCCAGGGCGAATTTTTTCCAAAAGTACCTGCTTCACTCATCAATCCTTCTGCATTTATCATTGTCCCGCCATTCGTTACAGCGAGATCAGATGCCATCCGGACACTGAAGAATGAATGGTTGGTCTGTTTTATGACCACATCGATAAGAGTTTCCATTGTTATCTCAGCATCAATAATGGTTACCGAGTCGGAGGAAGCCGTAATCGTAAATCTGCGGATATCTTTTATCGGTGAGAGAGCTCCGGGCCTGCTCCAAATACATTCGTCGGTAATAATAACAGTATCACCGCCTTCTTTAACTATCTGAGCATTCACCGAAATTATCCTTCCACGTTCCAGTCCTTCCTGCCAGTAATTGCCACCATTTACCTGGTCGCATCCGAAAAAAAGAGAACTGTGATGCGGCCATACAGCATTCCTCATCGAAGTGACCGAACCGCCCGATACGGGTCCGTTTACCGGGAAGAAAAACGGGTACTTTTCATCCTCTGAAAAAATATAGCTGGTAAAATACTTGCCATTTATAGTGACATTAATTTTCGAACCGACTTTTACCGCATTGATTTTTGCTCCCAGTCCAGGCAAAGCTATCATCCCGCATGCTATTAACAGCAAGGCGTTTATAAGTAATCTTCTCATATTGTTATAAATTACATCTTTATATAACTGGTTCCGTATGGAGCTCTTTGCGGACGAGAAAACATTTTGTTTGCTTCATCATCTTTCACAAATTTCTCCTTGACTGGATCCCAGGTAAGCTTTCTTCCAAGCTTCATTGCAATATGGGTGACAAGGCATACAGTACATGCACGATGACCTATTTCAACGGGTGAAATCGGCTCCTTGTGCGATTTAATACAATCGAGCCAGTTGCCCTGCTGAGAGGTGCTTACATACAGATGAAGTTCATTCTCGCCGATTGGAGTCAGAATTTTCGGATCACTTGCAGAAAGAGGAGGATTAGTCTGGCCTTGCGGAATCGGATCACTTTCAGTAGCTCTGTAGTTTCCGCGTGTAACGAATATCCAGCCATCAGTTCCTTCATAACGCACACCATTGGGATAACCCCCGCTTGTAAGCATGGTGATGCCATTTGCGTATTCAGCTTTTGACATGAAGTCTCCGTGGACATCCCACAATCCTGATTTAGGGAATTGTGCAACAGCTTCGATTGAAACAGGACCAGTTAGTTCCGTATCCATACCCCATGCTGCAGAATCAAAATGATGCTGCCCCCATCCGGTTATCATTCCGGCTCCGAACTGTTCACATCTGAGCCATCCCGGACGATCATTAATGCTGTTCTGCGGGTGCACACGCATTTCAGTATAATAAACCTGCGGTGTTGACCCCAGCCACATATCATAATTCAGGTTTTTAGGAATTGGCATCTCTGCTGCTTCAGGACCCGATGGATCTCCGGGGAGTCCGATTTTTACAGTCTGAAGCTTTCCGATCCTGCCGTTTCTTACAAGCTCTGCGGCAACTCTGAACTGAGCACTTGAGCGCTGCTGGGTACCTACCTGCAAAATAACTTTTTTACGTTTTACAACATCACTCAGCAATCTTCCCTCTGAAATGGTAAGCGAGGTTGGTTTCTCAAGGTAAATATCCTTGCCGGCAAGAGCAGCTTCAATGGCAGGTTGCGAGTGCCAGTGATCAGGAGTTGTGATCATTACAGCATCAATAGATTTATCTAGAAGCAGTTCTTTATAATCTCCATAGGTTTTTACATTAGCATAACTACTGTTCCCGGTTTGTCTGGCATAGTATTCGTCGATCATTTTCTTGCCCAGATCCATCCTGTTTGAATCAACATCAGAGACAGCAACAAACATGGCTGTATCGAACCTCAGGGTTCCCCGTACATCTCCTGTTCCCTGCCTTCCATTACCAATCCATCCGATATTAATCTTATCGCTCGGAGGATTTTTTCCTATAGCTCTTGCGGAAATAATCGTTGGAAAACCTGCCATTGCAACTGACGAAAACAGAGTTGCCTTAGCTGAGGTGTCAAGAAATTTTCTTCTTGTAATTGTTTGCTTTTTAGACTTTTGCATAATTTTTTGGTTAAGTATTTTAATTATTTTTCGCATCTGTTTTATTAAAAAAACTTTCAGGAGGCCCCAGATAGCTGGGTTTTAAACCACCTGTATTTACTATTATCTTCTGAATAACCACTCCTGGATCAACCATCCATATCTTAAGAGTGTGATATCCGGGTGAAGGTATAAAATGTTTTGTCACGCTGAACCTTGCGTTGTCACTTACTGATTTTTCCCAGTCGGCATTCCTGTTTTGCGCATTATAATTTCC
>JAPLEC010000133.1 GCA_026391515.1 Bacteroidia bacterium
ACCAGAGTCGATTATTATCTCTCTGCTGTCGATTGTTTTTCACGTTCGTACAGATCTCCTTCTACAGTTGAAGAAAGTCATTACTCATTTTTTATCGGTGCAGACACAGTCAAACCTGTTATAAAACATACATCTCAGGAATATTATCTTGAAAAGATCGATACGATAAATTTTGATGCGGTAATCACAGATAATATCGGAGTGGATACAGTATATCTTGAATATAAAATAAATGATGGTCCATCAAACTATATAGGCTTGAAACCAGGCGAAAATGACGGATATAGTAGTTTTTTAAAGGCCAAGACACTGTCATTAGTTGCAGAGGATTCTATTCAATACAGGATAATTGCATTCGATAAAGCTGCTTCGCCAAATCAGAAAATCCTGCCTGCTAACGGATATTTTAGTGTTAATATTGAACGCATTGATCCGGTCGCTACCGGCTATACAACTGATTTTTCTGATGCATCAGCAGATTTCCTTAATAACGGATTCGACATATCAAAGCCTGACGGTTTCTCTAATTATGGACTTCATACATTACATCCATATGTAAGTCCCGGAGAAACAGGAACAGGAGATAGTATCGGATACACAGCAATGCTCAGAACCCCGGTTAAATTTGATGCCAATGGTATGATTATAAGGTATTCGGAAGTAGTGCTTGTTGAACCGGGGGAGGAAGGATATTTGTTTGGTTCTATCTATTTCTATGATTATGTGATTGTTGAAGGATCTAAAAACTTTGGTAAGACCTGGTTCCATCTTGCCAATGGATACGACAGCAGGTACAAAGATGCATGGTTAACCGCATATAACAGTACTATTTCAGGAGATAACTCAACCTATGTCGGAAATGAATCATTGCTTATGAATCATACAATTTACCCGAAAGTCTCTTCTGACATCTCAGCAGGTGATACTCTTATGATCAGATTCAGGTTGTTTTCTGATCCGTTAGCAAATGGATGGGGGTGGGTTATCGAAGATCTTCATATAGGACCACTGATTAATTCCATTCAAGATGTAAGTTATCAGCCAATGGTAATTTATCCTGATCCGGGTGATGGTCATTTCACAATAAAACAGCCTGATAACATCAGTCTGAAGCAAATCAGTTACAAAATATACAGCTCAACGGGCGCCTGTCTGATTACCGGCAAAACAGATGGCTCCGGAGAACTAAAAATAGATATTTCTTCTTACCCCTCGGCCCTCTATTTCATTGTCCTGTACAAGGGAAACGAGATTCAGACTCTGAAATACAACCTGATAAAATAAGATCTAACCACAAAGAGCACTAAGTACACACGAAGGACACAAAGGATTCATACACAGATTTTATTACCCTTTGTGCTCTTCGTGATTTACCTTCGTGCTCTCGTGGTAAAAATTGGAAAAAAAAACTAATTTTGCGTGATTATTTTGATTCTGTAAAAAACACTTTAAAATGAGTATAATAAATAGTATTCTGGGTCTCTTCCTGGGGAATAAATTTGAGCGTGACATTAAGGAAATCAACCCGTTTGTGGAAAAGACTCATGTGGAATTCGAAAAACTTCAAAACTTATCAAATGATCAGCTGCGTGATAAAACGATTGAATTAAAAAAGGAAATACTCAGCTATATTGAAGAAGATGAGAAGAATATTATGTCACTCAAGGAAAAAGCTGAAAAGGAGGAAGATGTTTACCTGAAGGAGGAGCTATATAATGAAGCTGATAAAATAGAAAAGCTCATTGAGGAGAAGCTTGAGAAAGTGCTCGATGAATGTGTACCAAGAGCTTTTGCAATTATAAAGGAGACTGCAAAGAGATTCAAGGAAAACGCTACTCTCGAAGTAACTGCAAGACAGTACGATAAAGACCTTGCTGCTACCAGGGAAAGCATTACTGTTGAAGGAGATAAAGCAATCTGGAATAACAGATG
>JAPLEC010000350.1 GCA_026391515.1 Bacteroidia bacterium
ATAATTTTTCTAACAATCGTTTTGGCTCTTTTAACCGTGTGCACTAATGCACAGAATAATGGCAAGAAGTTTTTTAAAGCAGGGAATGAATTTGTTCAAAATTCAAAGCTGGAAGATGCCGTAGTACAGTTCACCAGCGCCATTGGAATAGAACCATCCAATGCCGATTATTATTATGCCCGGGGCAAGGCATATGAATCGCTTTTAAAATACAATGAAGCAAAAAGCGATTTTGAAAAAACTATTGTTTTTGAACCTAAAAATGTCAATGCCTATCTAAGCATTGGAATTATATGCAACAAAATGGGCAATTTTGCAGAGGCGCTGAACTATCTGAACCGGGCTTCAGGTCTTGATAAACGAAATCCTCAGGTTTATCCTGAAAAGCTAATTACACTGATCGGACTTAAAAGATTTGATCTAGCCCTCCGGGTTTCTGATACAGCAATAATGATCAAAGAAACACCACTGAATTTATATTACAGAGGTATTATTAAAGCAAGCCTTGGAGACGACATTGCGGCGAGAAAAGAGCTTGAGAAATCTATTGCCAAAGACAAAACTATTGTCGAGCCCAGACTTGCACTTGCTGAGCTTCTTTTAAGAAATAATGATACACAGGGGGCTGTGAATCAATGTAATATGATTCTTAAGGCTGATAACAGGAACACTGCCGCATACGTGATGAGAAGCAAGGTTTATAAAAAGAATCTCGATTATCCAAACGCAATAGATGATATTTCCAAAAATATCCTGATAGAACCTAATAATCCTGATTTTTATCTCCTCAGAGGACAATATTACCAGGAGTTCAATCAGCATACGAATGCAATAAATGATTTTACCAAATATATTTCGCTTAATTCCAATAATCCTGATGCATTTTTTGCCAGAGCCAAGTCGTACGAAGAAATAATGAGCTTCGATAAGGCAATGGATGATTATAAGAAAATTACAGTTCTTTCTGAATTTAATCAGGAAGCACGTAAAATGCTGAAAGAAGCACAGGATAGACTTTATGAGCTCAACAGAGAAAGTGATCCTCCTGTAATTTCGGTCCTGAATCCTGCTCTGGTAAATGATTCTCTGGAAATCAAAGGTGGCAATACAAGTCTCCTGATTACAGGCAAGATTAAAGATAAAAGTAAAATCAAATCATTTACCATTAATAATGAGGCGATTACAATTGCAGAAAAAAATGGGGAATATGAATTTCTTTCAAATATCAACATTGGCGGGCTTGATAAGATTACATTAATTGCCCTCGATGATTACAATAACGAGAAATCCGTGACATATCCACTTACCCGTACTGAAGTCGTTCCGCCAAAAATTATGATAATGGCTCCTTATGCCTCCGATGACGGACAAATATATCTTGATAATAATTTACCGACTCTTTTCCTTCAGGGTAAAATAAATGATGAGAGTAAGATTAAGTCTATTTCTATCAATGGAGTATCCGGCAGTTATCTGTCTAATGAATTGAATCCTACCTTTACTGCAACAATCGATATTCTTAATAAAGATAAGATTGTTGTTGAGGCTGAAGATATTTACGGCAACCACCAGACATCTGAATTCAAGCTGAACAGGGAAGGAGCAACAATCTCCGAAACGAATCCAATGGGCAAGACATGGGTGGTTTTTATCGAGAACTCAGCTTATTCCACCTTCGCCAGCCTTAACGGTCCGGTTAAGGACATTAACCTGATGATAAGGGCATTTTCAAATTACCAGATCCATAATTATATTCATAAGGAGAATATGACAAAAGCTGAAATGGAAAAATTCTTCTCTATCGAACTCAGGGATCTTATCAAAACAAACCAGGTTAAATCTCTGCTTATCTGGTATGCAGGACATGGTAAGTTTATAAATGATGTTGGTTACTGGATTCCGGTTGATGCAAAACGCGATGATGAATATTCTTATTTCAGCCTGACTACATTAAGGGCGGATATGGAATCATACCTTACCTATCTTACACATACTCTTGTTGTTACTGATGCATGCGAATCGGGTCCAAGCTTTTATCAGGCAATGAGATCAGACCTGAAAAAGAGAAGCTGCGGTGACTGGCAGGCAACACAGTTCAAATCGTCACAGGTGTTCTCATCTGCAGGATATGAACTTGCTGTAGATGATTCACAGTTCACCAGAACCTTTGCTACAGCTTTGTCAAATAATCCAAATGCTTGTATCCCTATTGAAGAGGTAGTTGCAAAAGTTTCCACAGCTGTTGGTAATAACAACCAGCAAAAACCTAAATTCGGAAAAATAACAGGTTTGAAAGATGAAGATGGTACATTCTTCTTCATAACCAAATAAAAATTATGAGACGAGCATGATCGTTAAACAGAATTCAGGGTGAATGACTCTCATGCAAGTTGCATCCTGTCTTTGAATAAAAATCTTAAGGATGAAAATTAAATTTTGGTCCTGTAATTTTAAGATCATCAGGTATTTAAGCCTGATGATCTTATTTTTTACGCTGCCTTTATTCTATTTAAAAGCACAGACGTATTTTTTTGAAAAGTACGGAGTTGAACAGGGTTTGAGCTCCTCAAAAGTCTATAGTATCATACAGGATAAAAATGATTGGTTATGGCTGGGAACAGAAAGCGGTGTTTCGAGATTTAACGGTTCTAAATTCGATAATTTCACTTCAGCTGACGGATTAGCCGGAGGAGGTGTATATAGCTTGGCTGAAGACTCGCTGGGTAGAATCTGGTTTGGACACCTGAACGGAGGCTTGAGCCTTTTTGATGGATCTAAATTCCAGAAAGTTAAAATCGATTCTATTTCCATAAGCGGAGATATTACAAGCATACGGCAAATCGGAAACTTTGTGTGGATAACCACCTTTAGTAATGGTGCAATTCGATTACCTTTTCCGGAACCCGGAGATACATTACTAAAAGGGAAACAGTATAGCGGTAGTGAAGGCCTGAGCGATCAGCTTTCATCATCATACCTGGGGAAGAATAAAGAATACTATTGTATTATACCTAATGCTGGTATTAAAAAATATAATAAGGGAAAAGACCAGTTTGAAAATTACAGTCCACCTGGTTTCCCCAGATATTTTGCCGTCATTTCAATGTATGAGGATTCAAAGGATGATTTCTGGTTTGGAACATATAATGGAGGCCTTTACAGGTATTTCTCAGCTACCGGTGAGATGAAAGTTTATGATTTCAGAGATGGGCTTTCAAAAAATCATATTTCTTATATAACTGAAGATTACAAGGGAAATATCTGGGTCGGGACCTGGGGTGGGGGTGTTACAATCTTCTCTGGTGAGAAAATGAAGATTCTTGATAAGACAAACGGACTTGAAGCTCTGACGATTCACTACATAATTGAGGATAAAGAGAAAAATATAATTATTGCAGATCATTATACAGGCATAAGCATTTTTAAAGGAGACCATTTTACGACATACACCGATGAAAAAATCCTGCCGGATAAAGGTGTTTTTGCTGTTGAAGAAGATAACCTTGGCAGATTCTGGTTTGGAACCAATGCCGGGATATCAGTCTATAATCCTAATGCACAGGAAAAAGACCAGGTGCAGATATTTAATGATGCCAAGAATGCTATTGGTAATAAAATCAGATTTATCAAATCTGATAAAAATGGAACAATCTGGGTTGGCACTGACGGAAATGGTCTTTCTTATTATGATTTAAAATTAAAGAGATTCATTTATGATACTAAGTTAAACCAGTATCTCCACGAAATTATTACCGCACTTGTTGTCGATAAAGAAAACAATCTGTGGATAGGTAATCAGGACAGGCTGGTTAGATTGGATCCCTCAAGACAGAATATTCTGACTTTTACACAGACATCAGGGCTCGCAGGAAACTGGATTAAAGTGCTCTTTTGTGACAATAAAAATAATATCTGGATAGGTTCAGAGGAAAAAAGCGGTCTGACAAAATATAATGCTGCAACAGGTAAATTTAAGATAATAAATATAGGAGAAGGAAATGTGCCGCAAACGATTTCCCAGACTTACGATTCAAGAATCTGGGTTGGAACAGTAAGTGGTTTGATGGGTATCGAGAACGATTCTGTGACAATTAAACTAAATAAAGAAACCGGGCTTCTTTCAGATAATATCAAGCTGCTACAGCCTGAAGGTAAAAACTTTCTCTATATCGGTACAAATTATGGTCTGAACAGGTATAACTTTTCCGACAGCACAATAGCCTCATTTACAAAAAGAAATGGGTTCACAGGCATTGAGGCATCTGCAAATGCTTCAATGATAGACAGTAAGGGCAATCTCTGGTTTGGAACAGCAAATGGAATTACCAGGCTTGATCCGTCTAAAATGCCGCCTGTAGATGTAAAACCTCAGACTCACCTGAGCAGTATGGAAGTGAATTACCTGCCTCGCGAGATGAATAAAGATATGAAACTGAATTATAAGGAAAAATCACTTGTATTCAATTATTATAGCGTCAGCCTTATAGATCCTGATGCTGTAAAATACAAAGTAATGCTGAAAGGAGCAGAATCAGGATGGAAACCTCCGACCAGCCAGATAATGGAAGATTATCCTACACTTTCTCCCGGGCATTATACTTTCAGAGTTAAAGCTTCGAACAGTTATGGCTACTGGAATGAGGAACCAGTTGAATATTCATTTATTATAAAACCACCATTTTACCAGACTCCCTGGTTTATTACCACCTGCCTGATCCTTGCAGCCATAGGTGTTATGCTGTATATTAAGATAAGAGAAAAAAACCTCATAGAAGAAAAGAGAATACTTGAAATCAAAGTTGCCGAAAGAACTGCTGAGGTTGTTCAGAAAAGTATGGAAATAGAGGAGAAGAACAGGGACATTACAGCCAGTATCAGGTACGCGGAAAGAATTCAGAGGGCAATGCTTCCCCGGGAAGATACATTCCGTGATACTTTTGTTCTTTATATGCCCAAGGATATTGTAAGCGGTGATTTCTACTGGATGTACGATAATGGTGATCAACAGTTCATTGCTGCCTGCGACTGCACTGGTCATGGGGTTCCGGGAGCATTTATGTCAATCATAGGCCATAATTCACTTAATAAGGTTGTAAGGGAATATGGCATTACCCGGCCCGGTGCAATTCTCGATCAGCTTAATGCCGAAGTTGTTAAAGCATTAATGCAACGGAACGAAGAGACAATCAATGATGGAATGGATATGGCCCTTATTGTATTTGACAGGAAGAAGCTTTCACTTGAATTTGCAGGTGCTTATAATCCATTATATGTTGTCAGAAAAGGCGAGATATTTACATATAAGGCCGACAGATTCCCGATCGGAATGTCATCACAACATGCAACAAAGACTTTTGCTAATCAACATGTTGAAATCCAGGCCGGAGATATGATCTATATGAGCTCTGACGGTTATGCCGATCAGTTTGGTTATGCAGATGCCAAGAAATATAAATCGGGAAATGTCAAAAAGTTATTATGTGAAATTTGGCATCTTCCTGTCAATGAGCAGCGCGACAGGCTTCGGAAGGAAATACTTGACTGGAAAGGCGATCTTCAACAGGTCGATGATATAATGTTTATCGGAACAAAAATTCCTGATCGTTAAATCTTAGCAATTTTTCTCCATTCCTCATTGCCTCCCTCTTTCTTATTGAGTGCAATTATGACTTCTTCAGGGGTATTAACAATTTCCCAGATACCCTTGTGCTCGAGTCTCATAAAATTTTTATCAATCATATTATCAATAAAATCAAGCAGCGAATTATAATAACCAAGAGTATTAAGGATTATAACCGGACCGTCAAAAAGACTCAGTTGTTTAAGGGTAATTGCTTCAGTTAGCTCCTCCAGTGTTCCAATTCCTCCGGGCAATGCAACAACAGCATCAGCCATTGCAAACATCCTTTTCTTTCTCTCGCTCATATCCCCGGTGATAATCAACTCGCTTAATCCACGATGACCCTGGCCCTCCTTCTTCATAAATGAAGGAATGACACCGGTTATCTTTCCTCCGTTCGCCAGTACAGCATCAGCAAGCTTACCCATAAGTCCTATGCCGCCGCCGCCATAAACAACATCCATTCCGGCCTTAGCCAGAAGCGATCCGAGCTTTACTGTATCTTCCCCATATTCGTTATCTATCCTGCTGCTTGAGGCTGCAAAAACACAAATTATCATAATCAGTAATTAAAAAGGCCGTAACAGAAACCTCCACGGCCGATATAAGTGGATTCAGTTTTTATAAAAGTGCATTAAGCTTGTTTACAAAATTGTTTTTTGGTACAGCACCAACCTGTTTGTCAGCAATTTTCCCATCCTTAAAGAAGAGCACAGTAGGAATATTTCTGATCCCATATTTAGCAGTGACCTGCGGACTGTTATCAACATCACATTTAGTAACGACTGCCTTGCCCGAATACTCTTTCGATATCTCTTCTATTATTGGAGCGATCATTCTGCATGGGCCGCACCACTCTGCCCAGAAATCTACGATAACCGGTTTATCTGACTTCACAACTACCTCATCGAAGTTCCCATCATTTACCTCTAATGCCATATACTTTCTTCTGTTTAAATTTAGTTGGATGGCGTAAATATAACTAATTAACTTTATATTCTATTCCGGGATGATCATCAAGGAAAGAAATAAATTCATTATTAAGTCTTACCCTGATAGTTCTGGAGAACATCGGAAGAGAGATCTTATCATCTGAATCAAGAAATAGGAATCTCAATTCTGTCTCACCTGCATTTTCATGAATCAGATCTTTAAGTTCATTCATCATTTCATTGTTTAAATTCTCCGGATTGATTTTTATTGTAATTGTTTTTATGAGCTCATCTTTCGCACTCGACAGCAGGTTGATCTTCTTGATACTGAATTCGAGTTCGTTCTCCCTGAACTTTCTGTTCTGTACTTTCCCTTTTATGAGGAGATAATAACCCAAAGTAAGAAACTTGCTGTTATCCAGGTAATCCTTATCAAACAACATAAATCTGAATGAGTCAGTATAATCCTGAAGAGTGAATGAGCCATAAGGTTTCCCATTCTTCCCGATCCCGTTTTTTGAATCAGTGACCATCCCGGCGACGACAACCTCCCTTTCAAAATAATCGCGGAGATTCTGAAGGTCAGCAAGATTTGCAGTTGTAAAAGTGTTAATCTCCAGTCTGAAATCATCGAGTGGATGAGATGAGAGATATATGCCAATTACCTCTTTTTCACGGTTAAGCTTTTCAAGTTTTGGCCAGTCGGGACAAACAGATGGTTCTGGTTTTACCATGTCGAAGCCGCCTGCCTCACCAAAAAGAGTCTGGGCGCTTGAAAGCTTTAAAGTTTTTGCATTATTTCCGTAGCGGATAAGGCTTTCAATGAAGCTTGAACCCCTTGTGTCAAGAGCGAAATACTGAGCTCTGCTGATATCATCAAAACAATCAAATGCACCGGCAACAGCCATTGCTTCGAGATTTTTTTTATTAAGTGAATTCAGGTTAGCCCTTTCCATAAGGTCATATATATTTTTATAGGGCCCGTTTTTCTCTCTTTCTTCAATAAGCTGAAGAACAGCACTTTCGCCAACTCCTTTAATTGCGCCAAGACCAAATCTGATATTTCCGTCTTTATTTACATTAAATTTTACATTACTTTCATTTACATCAGGACCAAGGACTTCCATCCCCATCCGACGTGTCTCATCCATGAATGTTGTGATCTTCTTGATATCGCTTATATTCCTGCTCAGAACAGCTGCCATAAATTCAGCAGGATAGTGAGCTTTCAGATAACCGGTCTGATATGCAACCAGCGCATAGCAGGTAGAGTGTGACTTATTAAAAGCATATTGAGCAAAAGCTTCCCAGTCGGACCATATCTTATTAACAATAATTTCATTATATCCTTTTTTACTGCATCCTTCAAGGAATTTAAGTTTCATCTCATCCATGATGGATTTTTTCTTTTTACCCATTGCCTTCCTGAGAGAATCAGCTTCCCCTTTTGTAAAACCGGCAAGTTCCTGGGAAAGAAGCATTACCTGTTCCTGATAAACTGTAATCCCATAAGAATCATTAAGATATTTTTCCATCACGGGGATGGTGTATTCAATTTTCTCCTTACCATGCTTCCGGTTGATAAACCGTGGAATATACTCCATCGGCCCTGGCCGGAAAAGAGCATTCATGGCAATAAGATCCTCGAACCTGTTAGGCTTCAGTTCTCTCAGGTATCTTTTCATACCGATTGATTCAAACTGGAATATGCCTGTCGTTTCCCCATTGCTGAATAACTCAAAAGTCTTTTTATCATTAAGCGGCAATGTTTCAACATTAATTTCAATCCCTTCCGATTTTTTTATATTTTCAACAGCATCCTTTATGATTGAAAGAGTCTTTAATCCCAGAAAATCCATTTTCAGAAGACCCACTGATTCAACATGGCTGCCATCATATTGCGTTGCATAAAGGTCTGTATCTTTTGCGGTACAGATTGGGATGTAATTATCAAGGGAATCTTTTCCGATTATTATGCCACATGCATGAACACCAGTTTGTCTGATTGAACCTTCAAGCACTTCTGCATATTTCAGGGTTTGTACAATAAGCTTATTGGATGAATCTCTTTCTTTTGCCAGCTCCGGGACTTCAGCATAAGCCTGTGAAAGAGTCACTCCCGGCCGTTCAGGTACCAGCTTCGCAAGGCGATCAGCATCGGGCAGAGGCAGTTTTTGGACCCTGGCAACATCCCTGATAGCCATCTTGGCTGCCATCGAACCAAAAGTGATTATATGTGCAACTTTATCGTGGCCATATTTATTGACTACATATTTCAGAACAGAATCTCTTCCGTCTTCATCAAAATCTATGTCAATATCTGGCAACGAAATACGATCGAGATTCAGGAAACGTTCAAAAAGAAGTCCATATTTAATGGGATCTATATCAGTGATTTTCAAGCAGAAAGCTACTGCCGAGCCTGCCGCAGAACCTCTTCCCGGACCTACAGAAACTCCCATCTCTCTTGCAGCATTAAGAAAATCCTGAACAATAAGAAAGTATCCGGGAAATCCCATTTTGGCAATCATCTCAAGCTCAAAATCAATCCTTTCAGTTTGTTCTTTTGTAAGAGTACCCCATCTCTCTTTTGCTCCTTTATAAGTCAGATATCTGAGGTATTCATCTTTGTCAGTATATCCTGAAGGCAGCTCAAACTCAGGCATAATAGGATCATGATCGAGCTTATATTTTTCAATTTTGGATACAACTTCAGCAACATTATCGATAGCTTCAGGGATATCGCTGAATATCTCCCGCATTTCTTCTTCACTCTTGACATACTCCTGCTTTGAATACCTTAACCTGTTGGGATCATCGATATCTTTTACAGTGTTTATACAGATAAGCCTGTCGTGAGCTTCTGCATCTTCAGCATTGATAAAATGAACGTCGTTGGTTGCTATAAGCTTGACATTGTATTTTATAGCCAGCTTCTTAATAATCTCAATTACTTTCTGCTGAAGAGGAAATACAGTCCTGTCGGCATCCGGATCATTTGTTTCATGACGTTGTACTTCCAGATAAAAATCTTCACCGAAGATATCCAGGTAACTCTTCAACGCTTCTTCTGCCCCGGCCATAGTTCCATTAAGTATCTCATCAGGAATTTCCCCTGCAAGACATGCAGATGAAGCAATCAATCCTTCATGGTATTTTGCCAGTAATTCTTTATCAATTCGCGGTTTATAGTAAAATCCCTTTATCCAGGCTGTTGATACAAGCTTAATAAGGTTTTTATATCCGGTCAGATTTTTTGCAAGAAGAATTAGATGATCACCCGAGCGGTCCTCTTTGCCGCTTACATCAGAAATTGATCTTTTTGCAACATATATCTCACATCCTATAATTGGTTTGATCCCTTTTTTTGAAGCAGTATTGTGAAACTCCTTGACTCCAAACATGTTACCATGATCAGTGATGGCGATAGCCTCCATTCCCAGGGATTTCACCTTCTCGATCAGATCGAGGATACGTGAAGCGCCATCTAATATAGAGTATTGAGTATGAACATGTAAATGAGAAAAAAGAGCCATTGATGGGATAATGTTATTCAGTTTGATCAGATGACAAAAATAAGTAAAAATGAATTACGATCAGAGAAGATCGGATAACTGACGGAAAATAATCTATAGACCCAAAAGTACCATTTATAAACTCATTTGTGCAACCTGTGGATTGTACAAAATAAATAACGGATTCATTGTTTATTTTCGAAAAGTGACTTTGTCACTATTTATGGACAGTAAAAGGAATTAGCCATTCCTTGATGTTTATTTTTTAACCTAAACTAAATGTTATGAGAAAAATTCTCTTGATGCTTTTGTTTTTTTGCGGGTTTTTGCTCTCAGCAAGTGCTCAGCAAAAGATTATTTCCGGAACAGTCACTTCCTCTGTGCAGGGAGAGGGTGCGATGCCTGGCGTTACAATTTCCGTAAAAGGAACAACAACAGGTACTACGACCGATGTAAATGGTAAATATTCACTGGCAGTTCCGGTTAACGCTACTACTCTTGTTTTTTCTTATATAGGAATGAAGAAACAGGAAGTTGAAATTGGAAACCGGTCCATAATTGATATAATAATGGAACCGGAAGTATTGGGACTGGATGAGGTAGTTGTTACCGCCTTTGGTGTATCCAGAGAGAAAAAAGCTATAGGATATTCAGTCCAGGATGTAAAAAATGATGTAATAGAACGAACAGGTAATTCCGATCTTGCAGGTGCTATGCAGGGGAAGATTTCCGGGGTTGATATTAAACCGTCAAGCGGTATGCCCGGAGCATCATCACAGATCGTGATTCGTGGTGCACGCTCTTTTACAGGGAATAACGCGCCTCTTTATGTTGTAGATGGGATGCCTGTTGCCTCTAATTCGGATATTCAATCAGGAAGTGGAGGTAGCTTCTCAACTGCAGGAAATGGTGTAACCGGATCAGATATTTCTAACCGTGCAGTGGATATAAATCCAGCTGATATTGAAAGCATTGACGTGCTTAAAGGTCAGGCAGCAGCAGCACTTTATGGCATCCGCGCGTCAAACGGGGTTATAGTTATTACAACAAAAAGCGGTAAAAATAACGCAATCGGGAAACCTGTTGTTTCAATATCTCATACAAGTGCTTTTTCAAGGGTTTCACGTACACCGGATTACCAGACCACCTATGCTCAAGGTCTTTATGGCGTTTATGTTCCCAATTCTTCATCATCATGGGGACCAAAGATCGTTGATCTTCCGGATGATCCGACATACGGAGGGAATAGTAACGGCCATCCCGGAGAATTTTATGTTCCCCAGCTGGCATTGGGACAGGTTGCAGATGCATGGGTAACTCCACAAGTATTTAACAACTGGAACAGATATTTCAGAACAGGTTATTCAGCAACCAATAACGTAAGTGTAAGTCAGGCTACGGCAGAAGGCAATTATATCCTAAGTTTAAGTCAGACTTCACAGAGTGGCGTAGCCCTGGCATCGGGAATGGATCGCTGGAATGGGAGAGCTGCTGCAGAAAGGAAATTGAATAAAAACTTCAGTACTGGATTCAGTGCCAATTTTTCCAGGACAGATATTGATAAGCTTCCAACAGCTAATGATGCTGCACTGGCCGGTGTT
Source organism: Bacteroidia bacterium (assembly GCA_026391515.1). Taxonomy (GTDB): domain Bacteria; phylum Bacteroidota; class Bacteroidia; order Bacteroidales; family VadinHA17; genus LD21. The sequence continues at coordinate 11,669 of JAPLEC010000350.1, forward strand.
TTAGGTGCTCCTGTAAGTTATAATCTGAGGGATTATCCTTATTATATTCCGGGAGATCCTTATACTGACATATATTACCGTGGAGGCAGCTGGGACAATCCGTACTGGGCCGCCGAACATACGATCTTTAATGAAAAAACTGACCGGTTTTTCGGGAATGGATTTGTTAATTATACCGCCAAGCTGGGTGATAAAATGAAATTAAAAGTCCGTTATCAATTAGGTGCAGATTCATATACTACAGATTTTAAGGATGTATTTGAATATGGGCATGCTGGATCTACAGGAATTATAGATAATTACGGCATAACTTCTTTTACAATCAACTCATTGTTTACAGCAAATTTTGACTGGAACATGACCAGCAATCTGACCTTAAATGCCATGCTCGGGAATGAATTTGATCAGGGCAACCAAAAGACTTATTCAGAACATGGTGAGGATTTTAATTTTGGGGGCTGGGCACATATCAGGAATGCCAATCTTGTCACTGCAGATGAATCTTTTTACAAAAATCGTACTGTAGGAACTTTCGGGAGTTTATCCCTGCAGTGGAAATCGTTGATATTCCTTACTGGAACAGGCAGATATGATGTTGTTTCCACAATGCCTGCAGATAACAGGTCATTCTTTTATCCTTCAGTTGCCTTTAGTTTTATATTTTCTGAACTAAACGCCATAAAAAATCTTGACTGGATTTCACTGGCCAAATTACGTCTTTCATACGCTGAGGTAGGGCAGGCAGGATCATATGTTCAAAATTATTACACCACTCCGAATTATTCAGGCGGTTGGTTTAATGGGTTTCCAATCCAGTATCCAATGGGAGGGATAAGTTCCTATATTCCTAATAATATTCAATATGACCCTAACTTAGTACCACAAAATACTAAATCATATGAAATCGGTGGAGAACTGAAATTCTTCGAGAATCGTCTGGGTATTGACTATACTTTCTCCCGTCAGAATGTTGTGGATCAGATATTTACTGTACCACTGGCAGGATCTACGGGTATACGTTCTTTACTAATGAATGGAGGTAAAGTGCATACTAACAGTCATGAGGTTATTTTGTATATGACTCCTCTGGCAATGAAAAACTTACAATGGGATTTAAATTTCAATTTCTCAAAAATTGATAACTATGTTGATGCACTCGCTGAAGGTGTCGAAAGCATTTTCATTGGAGGATTTACCACCCCTCAGGTTCGGGCCGGCATAGGTTCAACTTATCCGGTTATTTATGGAGTTTCATTTGCCCGGAACGAGGATGGCAAAATTCTTGTTGATGACGATCCCAGCTCGGCGAATTATGGTTTTCCAATGGCTGGCGAACCGGCTGTGATCGGGAAAGTGTCTCCTGATTTTATCCTGGGCGGCGGTACTACTTTTGCATATAAAAGCCTGTCATTGAATGCGTTGTTTGAGTGGAAAGAAGGCGGTCAGATGTACTCAGGCAGTATAGGATTACTGGATTTTTACGGTTTGTCAACACGAGTGGAAGATCGTGAGTCAACTTTTATTTACGACGGGGTAAAGAGTGATGGTACACCCAACGATATTGCCCGCGGGGGGCCCAGTGATCCCTATGCATTGGAGATGTTGCACCAGAACGTAAAAAAGCTATTCAAAAAAGTTGACCTGGGTGTTTCTGTTTTTGCACGTAACTTACTTATCTGGACCGCCCTTCCGAACCTGGATCCCGAATCGAGCCAGGGGAATACTAATATGGGAGGATCATTTGAAAGATTTACTGTACCTCAGACAACCAGCTATGGTTTTACGCTAGATTTAACTTTTTAATTTGAAATATCATGAAAAAGAAGATTAGTATTATACTATTTACAGCAATCCTGGCTCTGACTTTCTGGTCATGTTCGGAATCTATTATGAATGAAATAAATAAGGACATAAATGATCCGAACGATATGACATCAAAGCTGATAATTACCGATGCTATGACAGCCAGTGCTTTCAGTGTAGTCGGCGGGGATTTCAATTTTTATGCATCTATTTATATTGAACATAATGTCGGTACATTTGGTCAGTTTTATAATGCTGAAATCAGGTCTTCAGAACCTACATCCGCAACAACTTATAATAATACATGGGATGGAGTTTACGCAAACCTTTACAGCCTGAAGCTGGTACGGGAAAAATGTTCTGAAGGCGGTGCTGAAGCAGGCAATTATCATACTCTCGGTATTGCACAGATACTTACAGCATTAAATCTTGCAATACTTACCGATGTTATGGGAGATGTGTCATGGACTGAAGCACTTCAGCCGGGTGTTATATTTACCCCTGTGCTGGATAGCCAGCAAGATATTTATTCAGATATCTTTAGTTTGCTTGACGATGCTATTGCCAATCTGGACAAGGAAACGATATATCTTTCATTGGGAAACCAGGATTTGATATATGGCGGCGTCACTGATTTGTGGAAGAAATTTGCCTATGGGTTAAAAGCCCGTTATACCATGCGTTTATCGCTTAAGACTCCTGCTTATGCTGACGTTATCACATTTGCAAACCAGTCTTTCACCTCAGCTGATGAACAGGCTGCGTTTAATTATAATGGCAGTACCGCGCTAAGTCCCTTTTACTGCATGTTCCGTGACCGGGATTATTATGGCGCAAGTCAAAGCCTGCATAACAAATTAGTGGAGAGAAGTGATCCGAGAGATGCTGTATTCTTCACGACTTATCCTAATGTGGGAGGTAGTCTTGTATTTGCTCCAAATGGCACTGCAAATCAGGTGCAAGGGGCTTATTCAATATCTGCAATCAGCACAATTACTGCACCTACCTACCTGCTGAGTTATCACGAAATAGAATTTCTGAAGGCAGAAGCTTATGTCAGAAATAATAATTTAGCTCTAGCAGATACTGCATTGAGGAAAGCTGTTACAGCTGCATTTCAGAAAGTTAATATTGGATTATCAGCTGCTGAAGCTGTCAGTTATTTCAATACCACCGTGAGGCCAAGATTTACTGCAAATCCGCTATCAGAAGTAATGAATCAGAAATACATTGCTTTTTTCGAAGAAGAAGCTCTTGAAGCCTACAATGATTACAGACGATTAAAGGCAATGGGCAACAATGTAATTACGTTGGAAAATCCCAAAAATGCAACTCAATTTCCATTACGTTATACATATGGATCTGAAGATGTAACTACAAACGTGAATGTTCGTACAGCGTATGGTGATGGTACATATGTGTATACGGAAAACGTCTGGTGGGCCGGTGGAACCCGGTAAGTTCACCCATATTCAGAGTCTAACATTAAAAAAATTAAAGATGAAAAAAATAAAAATAATAGGATTGATCATCACATTTATAATGACATCCTTAAGTTGTGAGAAACTTCCGGATCCGGCAGGAGAGAGGGGTGTTGCAGTAGTTCCAGGCATTTCGGACCTTAATCCCGGGGTATTTGATATCAATGATCTCGAGAATGCATATGTACAATTCACAGTAAACATCCCTGAAGGTGTATCGGTAACTAGTACTACCTTAATAGGTTCTTTTAATAACAATCATGCTGATGTCACAATAACCGAGTTAACTTCATTTCCGGCAGTTGTAACGATTACAGCATCGGATGTTGCACAAGAACTGGGGATTGCCCTAGCTGATATCGAAAGGGGTGATGTTTTTGATTTCGAACTGTTAATAACCGCCAATGGTCGTACTACACGTTCCACTCCTCTTGTAGTTCCTGCAGCCTGTGTTTATACAACAAGTATGTCTACAGGCAGTTATCATGTAAACGGCGGAGACTGGGGTTCGGATGGTAATGTAACACTTACTGCTGATCCGGATGATCCATATAAGATATATGTTGTAGGTCTTGAAGAAATTGAAGGACTTGTTGAAGACCTCGGGCCGCTGGTTATGTATGTTAATCCGGTTACCTATGCTGTTACTGTTCCTCGGAAAGCAATAGCTTCAGATGCATGGGGTATGCATAACATAGCTTATGAAGGCACCGGTACATTTAGTACATGTGAAGGGACATATACCATGAATTTCACAATTTCGGTAGATGAAGGTTCATGGCCTCCCTACTCCTTCCTTTTTACGAGAAACTGAAAACAAAATTTAAATTGCTTTAAAAAGAGGTTGGCTTTAAAGAGTTCAGCCTCTTTTTATTGCATTTAAATTCGTTTCATTCATTTGTCCGGGTAAATAATTACTGCTATCTTTGCACCCACAATTTTAAAAAAGGTAAAATAAAAGCGTAAAAATTAATGGCAGTTAAAATCAGATTAGCTAGAAAAGGCCGTAAGAAACTGGCCTATTACCACATTGTGGTAGCAGATAGCAGGTCGCCACGGGATGGCAGATATATTGAAAAGATCGGGAAATACAATCCGCTCACTAACCCCGCCTCAATCGAACTCAATTTCGATAAGGCCCTGGGTTGGCTGCAAAATGGCGCATTACCTACAGAAACTTGCAGGGCTATCTTGTCTTATAAAGGTGTCCTGATTAAGAAACATCTTCTCGAAGGAGTGAAAAAAGGTGCATTTGATGATGCTGAAGCTACAAAACGTTTTGATGAATGGATGAAGCAGAATGAAGCAAAGATTGAAGCTAAGAAATCAGGCCTCGAGAAGTCAAAAGATGATGAGGTTGTCAGGAAGCTGGCAGCTGAAAAGAAAATAAATGAGGCAAGAGCTGCTAAGCTGGCCAAAAAACAAGCTGAGCTGGCAGCCAAAGCAGAAGCTGCTGCAAATCAGCCCGAAGCTCCTGCAGAAGAGACTGCTCCTGCTGAAGTGACAGCTCCTGTTGAAACAGCAGCTCCTGTTGAAGAAACAGCTCCTTTAGCAGAAACTACAGATGTTCCTGCTGTAGAAGCACCTCCTTCAGCAGAAACCACTGATGCTCCTGTTAAAGATGAGGCAGCTTCAGAACCGGCTGCAGAGGAAAAACCACAGGAATAGTGAGAGGTCATAAGGATCACTGATCCAATGGCTTATAATGCTCGCATATTGTTCGGCAGAATTGCAAAAGTACACGGTTACGAAGGTGCTGTTACAGTTAAGCTTGAAAAAGCCTTTATTGAAAATATACCTGAACTGGAATCGGTATTCCTGGAAATAGATGGGATACCGGTTCCTTTTTTTATTTCTGATTCTGAATATCAGGGCGCAGATATCCTTAAACTAAAGTTTGAAGGGTATGAATCTGTAGAAAAGGTAAGTGAATTCACAGGCTGCAAAATATTTCTGACTTCAGGTAAAACTGAGGAAAATATAATTGATTTGAACGGACTTTCTGGTTATAAGGTCTATAAAATTGATAACAGACTGGTTGGAACAGTCATTGACGTCATTGAAAATCCCGGACAGTTGCTTATGAAAGTAAGAATTAAAAAAGATAAAGAGATTTTGATCCCTCTGCACGAAGATTTTATTATTAAAACAGATAACAAAAAGAAGATCATTAAAATGAATCTTCCGGAAGGATTGATTGATCTTAATTAAAATCCTTAGTGCTCTTTGTGATCTTCCTTTGTGTTCTTTGTGGTTAGATGTTTTTAAACTTAACCACAAAGGACACGAAGTTCACACTAAGAGCACAAAGAGATTAATGATAGATTCTGTCAATAAACTAGTTTGTCGGCATCCAATAGTACTTCGGCTAATACAGGTTTAGAATGAGATACATATATTTTATGCAACATTTTCAAAGTTTGAACGTCTTTACCTAAAATATACTCTAACTAATACCAAAATCATAATGAAAAAGTTAGCATCATTTTTACTTGTATCAAGTTTTGTTATCGCAATGGCTTCTGGTCAGTCCGCAAATAAGGAAACCAGGGACGTCAAAGGATTTACAAAAATTAGCTTTGGAATTGCGGGAGATCTTCAAATTAAAATTGGTCCTGAATTCAGTGTTGTTCTTGAAGGAGACAAAGATGATCTTAAAGAAATAGTCACTGAACTTTCAGGCGATAAGCTTATAATTAAACATGAAAACTGG
>JAPLEC010000453.1 GCA_026391515.1 Bacteroidia bacterium
TTTAATTACAGTTTTCAGGTTACAGCCACTGCCAAAGCTACAACACTTACTTTTACTCCTTCTGTTTTAAGCAGTTCAGAAGCGCACGACTCAAGGGTTGATCCGGTTGTTATTACATCATCTACCAGAAGTATATGTTTATCTCTGATTACTGCAGGGTCTTTAACTTTAAAAATACCTTCCACATTTGTCCATCTCTCATATCTTGAACGTTTTGTCTGGGTTTCGGTTAAGGCTATTCTTTCAAGTACCTTATTATCAACAGGTAATCCGGTAGTTTCAGACATTCCATTTGCTATAATGTCGCTTTGATTAAAGCCCCTTAATCGTTCCTTCGACGGGTGAAGCGGGACAGAAATAATAAGGTCAATACCTTCAGTAAATCCTGATTTACTCAAAGTTAATCCATAAATTTTACCAAGATCATAACCAATATCCGTGATGCCTTTGTATTTCAGATTATGGATCAGCTTTCTTATCCGGCTATCCTTGTTATAAAATGAGAATGCCGATGCTTTTTCGATCCTGCATCTTCCCCAGAACAGCCTGGCAACAGGATTATCGTCTTCAAGATGGTAGTTAGTCCGAGGAATAAGGACCAGACATTCCGTGCAGATCAGCTTTTCATTCCTGAGTAAATGGTTTCCACAGGCATAACAAAGTCTCGGAAATAGAAGACTAATAAAATCATCCCACAGATCATAAAGATAACTCATGCAGCGAGCTGAATTATTTACGTAAAGTTATGAAAATTAGTTGATATTTCCTTAGTGCCCTTTGTGACTTACCTTTGTGTTCTTTGTGGTTAATATTATTTTATTGCTGATTTTATCTGCTATCGCTCTAAATTCCTCGGGAGTGAATTTTAGCTTCGGATTTCTGAAATTCACATCTTCCATTGAATCCATCGGCACAAGATGAATATGAGCATGAGGGACTTCAATGCCAAGAATTGCAACACCAATCCTTTTACATGGAATTGCATCTTTAATTGCTTTCGCAATTTTCTTTGAAAAGAGAAAAAGTCCTGCCAGCTTCTTATCATCAAGATCAAAAATATAGTCAGTCTCTTGTTTTGGGACAACCAGTGTATGTCCGGCTCTCAGAGGATTTATATCAAGAAATGCAAAATAGTTTTCATCCTCAGCAATCTTATAACAGGGGATTTCCCCATTAATGATTTTTGTAAAAATAGTTGACATAAAAGGAGTATTATACCGAGATGGAAATGATCTCAAAAGGAATTATTCCGGAGGGGACTTTGATCTGAACTATCTCTCCCACTTTTTTACCGATAAGACCGATGGCAATAGGTGAAGTAACAGCAATTTTCCCAAGTTTAAGGTTTGCTTCACTTTCAGGAACAAGTTGATATTCCATAATGCTGTTATTGACCTTGTTCCTGATCTTTACCTTATGAAGTATTCTTACTGTGGAATTATCTATTCTCGACTCGTCAAGAATTCTTGATCGTGCAATAATATCTTCGAGCTTTGCAATTTTCGACTCAAGCATTCCTTGTGCCTCTTTGGCAGCAGCATATTCTGCATTTTCGGTCAGGTCGCCCTGAGCTCTCGCATCAGATAACATCCTGGCTATCAATGGTCTCTCAACAGTCCGAAGCTGTTCAAGTTCGTCTTTTAGTTTTTGAAGACCTTCTTCCGTGATGTACAAAACTTCTGACATTTTCTCTTATTATAGTTAAAAAAAAGGAAGAATTCCGGGTTTTCCGGAACTCTTCGTATTACAAATATATAATATCTTTTAATTAATTACAAAATAATCCTGAAAATAAGATGATTACAAAATATGATTCGTGGATTCTTTTACCTGTACTTTTTCCTGCCCATTTTCGTCCCAGCTGTGTTTCTTTTCTTTTTTGCTTTATAACTGGAATTGGCGTCTTTGATATTTTGTTTCATGCGGCTTTTGACTTTAGTTGTCTGAATTTCCATAGAATGCTTCTTGTTTTCCCTGACAAATTTTTTATAATCTTTATCATGCTTCTTATCTTTTGCAGCCTGCTTTTTTTTTGCTTTTTCTACTGACTTGGACCCTTTTACCTTTGCCGTTTTTGATTTTATAGTGCCTTTGTGGTGTTGTTGCCTGGGAGCTTTTGGTCTGTCAAACGACTGAGCCTCGCACACAGCTAATGTAAAAGAGAAAATCAATGGGAAAATCAGAAATTTTTTTAACGACAATTTATTCATCCTATGTAAATTATAATAAATACCTGCAAGTCTCGTTACTTTTCCGGTGGTAATATTAATTTTGCCTTATTACTGATTCCCGGATGGTAACAAGATCAAAAATAAGATATTTTTTTATTTCATTGGTTATTATTATTCTCCTGGTTTCCTGCAAAAAGGAGAATTATGATGTGATTCCTGATGTTTATATTGATTTTACCATGGATATCACCGGCGATGTGCTTTTTACCAGTCTTTCTGCGATAGGCAATTCAGTTATTGTCACTTCTCAGACCAACAACTGGGGAAAGTATGCTGCCGGTTATGATAATAATGGAATTATAGTTTACAGGTCGCTGTTAGATGAGTTTAATGCATACGATCGTACCTGTCCTTATGATTATGCGGTTAATAGTTTAAGTGTAAAAGTAAATGTAGACTTTACTCAGGCTATCTGTCCGCAATGCAGTACTTATTATGCGCTATCTGCATATGGAAATCCTGTTTCCGGACCCTCAAGATATCCACTTAAAAACTACAAAACCAGTTTTATCGAAGAAAGGTATGTAAGGGTGTGGAATTACTAATACCTGTAATGATCCGGCTTATATGGCCCTGCCTCCGGAACACCGATATATTCTGATTGTTCTTTCGTAAGCCTGGTCAGCTTCACTCCAAGCTGATTTAGATGCAACCTTGCAACCTCTTCATCAAGATATTTTGGAAGCCTGTAAACACCTATTTTATAATCTTTCTGCCACAGATCTATCTGTGCAAGGGTCTGATTACTGAAAGAGTTACTCATTACAAACGATGGATGTCCGGTAGCGCAACCCAGATTAACAAGCCTTCCTTCTGCAAGAATAAAAATTGAATGACCGTCAGGAAAAAGGTATTTATCCACCTGAGGTTTAATATTTATTTTCTTAATTCCCTTCAATGCATTCAGGTTATCGACCTGAATCTCATTGTCAAAATGACCAATATTACAAATGATAGACTGGTCTTTCATTTTCTTCATGTGCTCGACCGTAATAATATCTCTGTTCCCGGTTGCAGTTACAAAGATGTTCCCTTCGTTAAGCGTATCTTCAACTGTCTTAACTTCAAAGCCTTCCATTGAAGCCTGGAGAGCGCATATCGGGTCAATTTCCGTAATAATAACTCTTGCTCCGTATGCTCTCATCGATTTTGCACACCCTTTGCCAACATCGCCATATCCGCAGACTACAATGACTTTCCCTGCTATCATTACATCTGTGGCTCTTTTTAATCCATCAGCAAGAGATTCACGGCATCCGTAAAGATTGTCGAATTTTGATTTTGTCACCGAGTCATTGACATTTATGGCAGGAACCAGCAATTCATTGTTTTCAAGCATCTGGTACAGTCTGTGAACACCGGTAGTCGTTTCTTCAGAGATTCCTTTCAGATCGTTGACAGCTTTATGCCATTTCCCCGGTTCGCTTGCCTGTATTTCTTTAAGTGTTGCAAAGATGATTGACTCTTCTCTGTTTGAGGCTTTTTTGTCGAGAATAGAAGGATCATTTTCAGCTTTATAGCCAAGATGTACAAGAAGCGATGCATCGCCTCCGTCATCAACAATAAGGTTAGGGCCCTTACCATCAGGAAATGAGAGCGCCCGGGCAGTGCACCACCAGTACTCTTCAAGAGTCTCGCCTTTCCATGCGAACACCGGTATCTCTTTTGCCGCTATTGCAGCGGCAGCATGATCCTGGGTCGAAAAGATATTACAACTTGCCCAACGGACATCAGCACCCAGCTCTTCCAATGTCTCTATCAGAACAGCGGTTTGGATTGTCATATGGAGAGAACCGGTTATTCGAGCTCCTCTTAACGGTTTCTCAGACGAGTATTTCTTCCTTATTGCCAGAAGCCCCGGCATCTCTTTTTCTGCTATTTCAATTTCCTTTCTGCCAAATTCAGCAAGTGAAATATCTTTGACCTTATATTCCATTTTATCTGTCATTATGTCCATGAATTATCAATTTTGAGGTTCCAAAGGTAACAAAAAAACGAAGCACTTGTTCAGGCCAGTAAATGCATGGCATTTTCTCTGTCATGCTCCATCTGGCTGGAAAGTTGTTCAACATTATCAAATTTAATTTCATTCCTTAACCGGAACCGGAATGAGACTTCAATATTTTTTTCGTAAATATCATCTTCAAAATCGAAAATATTTACTTCTATTGATCTTGTACCAGGTGTTTTATTGACAGTGGGATTTCTTCCTATGCTCAGCATTCCGTGAAAAAGGTTGTTATCTAATTGAATTTCAACAGCATATACTCCATCGCCAGGTATCAGCTTATATTTATAGTCAGGTTTTATGTTTGCTGTCGGGAATCCTATAATTCTCCCTATCTTCTTTCCTGCAACGATTTTCCCTTTAAGTGAATAAGTGTAACCGAGACACTTATTTGCTTCATCAAGGTTCCCTTTCATCAAAGCTTCTCTTATTAATGAAGAGCTTATTATCGCTTCTTCCATCTGAAATCCATGAATCTTCTCAACTTTAAAATTCATCGATCTGGCACAATCATTTATTGTATCGTAATTCCCTTCTCCCTTAAACCCGAAATGATGATCATGTCCGATGATCAAATGCCTTGTTCCAACTTTTCCGACAAGAATTTTTTCAACAAAATCACATGCATTCATTTTGCTGAAATGCCTGGTGAATTCTATTATGATCAGATGGTCAATGAGCGCTTTTTCGAGAAGAATTTTCTTTTCATCCATTGTCGAAAGGAATGAGAGCCCTTCTTTCTTTTTTTCAAGTACCAGCCGGGGATGTGGATGAAAAGTGATTACAACCGATTCTCCATTTACTTCCCTCGCACGCGAAACAAGCGTATCAAGAAGTGCCTTGTGTCCGCGGTGCACACCATCAAAAATTCCAAGAGTCACTACCGGTTCTCTTATATTAAGATTCTCATATCCCTGATGGATGATCATATAATGAATTTAACTTTACAAAATTAACAAAGCCTTGGGATATGAAATAGAATTATTATTTTGTTTTTGTACTTTTATCGGAATATACCTGATAATTAAATATGAGTGTTTCGAAGTTTTATACTGTTGATTCATGGTTAAAACCATTCATTAATGTGATTGATGATCGCATCAATAAATGCCAGTTAAAAGAACACCATCTAATCGGTAAAGGATCTCTTGTTGATTTCTCTATGGGCCATCATTATTATGGACTTCACAGAAAAAATGACAGCTGGATATTCCGGGAATGGGCTCCAAATGCCACAAATATCTTTATCATTGGAATTATGAACGGATGGAAAGAGAAGCCAGAGTACAGGATGCAAAGGATAAATGAGTACGGTGACTGGGAAATAACTCTTCCTTTAAAATCCATGCATCATGGAGATCTTTATAAACTTTCTATTCATTGGACAGGCGGAAAAGGAGAACGCATCCCTTCGTATGCAAACCGGTTGGTCCAGGATGACAGAACGAAGATTTTCTCTTCACAGGTGTGGGATCCTGACGAACCCTACAAATGGCAAATTAAAAATTTCAATTCTCCGTCCACAACTACAGTTATTTATGAAGCTCATGTCGGGATGGCTACTTCTGAAGAAAAAACCGGAACCTATCTTGAATTTGCAGAGAATATAATCCCTTTAATTGCAAAAGCAGGTTACAATACTGTTCAGCTGATGGCAATCCAGGAACATCCTTTTTACGGATCATTTGGCTATCATGTATCCAGCTTCTTTGCAGCTTCTTCACGCTTTGGCACTCCTGAAGATCTTAAAAAATTAATTGATAATGCACACAAATACGGGTTGAGAGTAATAATGGATCTGGTTCATTCTCATTCAGTTAAGAATATTAATGAAGGTCTGGGTCTTTTTGACGGATCACCCGGGCAATATTTTCATACTAATGACCGCAGAAATCACATAGCATGGGATTCATTATGTTTTGACTATGGAAAAGATAATGTGATTCATTTCCTTCTATCCAATTGCCGCTACTGGCTCGAAGAGTATAAATTCGACGGTTTCAGGTTTGATGGCATCACCAGTATGATCTATTATAATCATGGCCTTGGAAAAAATTTCACTTCTTATTCTGAATATTTTGATAGCGGACAAGATATTGATGCTCTGATCTACCTTTACCTTGCAAATAAAATGATCCATGAATTCAAACCGGGTGCTCTTTCCATTGCAGAAGAAATGAGTGGTATGCCGGGGCTTGCTGCTGATACCAGCAAAAAAGGTTATGGATTCGATTACAGACTGTCGATGGGTGTTCCTGATTTCTGGATAAAACTTATAAAGGAGACCCTTGATGAGAACTGGGATATGGGAAAATTGATGCATGAACTTACCCAGCACAGACCTGAAGAAAAGATAATATCATACTGTGAATCGCATGATCAGGCGCTGGTTGGAGATAAAACGCTTATTTTCAGAATGATCGATGCTGAGATGTATACAGGGATGTCAAAATCATATCATAGTTTTGTTATGGACCGGGGAATTGCACTCCATAAAATGATCAGGCTTCTGACTTTCAGCACTGCAGGCGGTGGATACCTGAATTTTATGGGAAATGAATTCGGACATCCTGAATGGATAGATTTTCCGCGCGAAGGGAATAACTGGAGTTATAAATATGCCCGCAGGCAGTGGCAGCTTGTAGAGAATAAAGATCTTAAATATCAATATCTTGCCAACTTCGACAGGCAAATGGTTAAGCTTCAGCAGGATTTTAATCTTCTTGACGATTTATATATCGGCCGTATTTATGAAAATAATCATGATAAAGTAATTGCATTTACGAGGAGTGACCTGTTGTTTGTATTTAATTTCCACCCGACAAATTCTTTTACCGATTATGGAATACCCCTGAAAGGAAAGTTCAGGATTATCATTGATTCAGACGACCCGGATTTGGGAGGATTTGATCGTATCGACAGAAAATCAAATTATACTTCCGTAAAGAAAGCAGAAAGGAACACTCTTAATGTGCCCTTCTACCTTTACTTATATCTGCCTTCTCGGACAGCTCTTGTACTTAAAAAAGAGGCTATCAAAAAAGCAACAGATATTTAATCGATCCACCTCAGCAGGTAAAAATCCTGTTTGTGAGGCAGATCCTTATGTTTCGGATAAATTCGTATCCCATAGAAGAATGTTCCTGCTTTTTCAGGTACAAGGTTAGCCCTGTAAAGGCATTTGCCGCTCCTGCTGCTTACAATAACAAATTCCTTGCTATCGACAAATTCATGCTCACCCTGCTTGCTCATGTGTGTAATAATAAATTCCACACCTACATTTTCTTTAGGTATTTTCTTTACGTTAAGTGCAATTTCGGCCTTATAATCGTGCCCTGAATGATAAACATTTTCATTAGGTTTCTCAAAATTGTAATTCAGCACCTCTATATTATCCCATTCATCTCTCATTGTTTTTTTCCATGCTGCTAGCTCTTTTGCCTTTTCAAAATTGTTTGCTCTCATGTACTTGCTCCTGGTGAAAAGCTTGGAATAATATTTCTCATAATAATCATCGAGCTGCCTTTTCATCGTAAATTCAGGCGCTATTTTGGTCATTGTGTTCTTTATGAGGCTGACCCACTCCACAGGAATTCCCTGGTCATTAAATGAGTAATAGGCCGGAACGATCTCATATTCAAGCATATTATAAATGGTTTCGGCATCCACATCATCCTGAAGGTCCTGGTTTGCAAATGTTCTTTTTTTCGGAAGAGCCCAGCCGGCAAATGCTCTGTAGCCTTCAACCCACCAGCCGTCAAGTACACTGAAATGAATAGTACCGTTCATAACTGCTTTCTCTCCACTTGTTCCAGAGGCTTCCATCGAACGGGTAGGAGTATTCAACCAGATATCGACACCTCTGACCAGATATTTTGCAAGTTCTATATCATAATTTTCAAGGAAAATCACTTTGCCAGTAAATTGTGGCATCTCTGATATCTCAAATATTCTTTTAATAAGCTCCTGTCCTCCTCCATCGTGAGGATGTGCTTTCCCGGCATAAATAAACTGAACAGGTTTTTCCGGATTGTTTACTATACGGGCAAGGCGGTCGAGGTCCCTGAATAAAAGTGCAGCTCTTTTATAGGTAGCAAAACGACGTGCAAAACCTATTGTAAGTGCCTTTTCATCAAGATGGCTGCTGATATTCATTAGTGTACGAGGGCTTACGTGCTTTTCCATCATATCTGTCTGAAGCCTTTTCCGGATGTTGGCAAACAGGTTCTTTTTCAGGTTTTTCTTAATTTCGTAAATCCTCTTATCGTCGATGTTATAAAGTTTTTCCCACAGGTCTCTGTTGGTCTGGTCGAAATTATCACTTCCGGTTATCTCTTTATAAACTTCTTTCCATTCAGGAGCTTTCCATGTAGGATGATGCACACCATTTGTGACATAGCCGATAAAAAGTTCCTCCTTAAGATAGCCCGGCCATAATTTATTGAACATACCCTGGCTCACTTCTCCATGAAGTTTGCTTACGCCATTTACTTCCTGCGACATACGCGTGGCCAGGAAGCTCATATTGAATTTCCTGTCTATATCGCTTTCGCATCTGCCAAGTGCCATAAGCTCATCCCAGGATATATTTAAGCGGTTGGAATAATGAGAGATGTACTTTCTAATCATGTCTTCTTCAAATGCGTCATGCCCCGCCGGTACCGGTGTATGTGTTGTGAAGAGAGTCGACGATCTTACAGCTTCAAGTGCCTGATTAAATGTAAGATGATGCTCCTCTATCATGGTCCTTAATCTTTCCAGGCTTATAAATGCTGAATGACCTTCATTGCTGTGATAGACATCAGGTTTCACTTCTATGGCCTCAAGTGCCCTTATACCTCCAATACCGAGAATAAGCTCCTGACGCAGTCTGTTTTCAATATCCCCTCCATACAGATGATGGGTAACCGTACGATCTTCGGGAGAATTATCATCAAAATCAGTATCCAGAAGAACAAGCCGTACTTTGCCTACCATTGCTTCCCAGACACGTATTTTTACAGTTCGCCCAGGCCATACCAGGCTGACAGACAGATGATTGCCCTTGGAATCCTTTACAGGATTAATAGGTAGTCTTGAAAACTCTTCAGCTTCATAAATTGCGAGCTGTTCTCCTCTTGGTCCCAGTTTTTGTCTGAAATAACCGTACCTGTAAAGAAGGCCTATGCCGATAATATTGATATTTGAGTCGCTTGCTTCTTTAAGATAGTCGCCTGCAAGAATTCCCAGACCTCCTGAATAGATTTTCAGACATGGATGAATGCCAAATTCCATGCTGAAGTAGGCTATTTTTGGTTTATCAGCATCATCCGGACGATTAATATATTCCTTAAAGGTTTTTGTTACTTTTTCGAGATCAGCAACAAATTCCTCATCATCTTCAAGAACAAGAAGCCTCTTATAATCTATCTTTTCAAGAAGCACTTTTGGATTATGCTTGACATCCTCCCATAGAGAAGGATCCATTTTTCTAAAGATTGATTCTGCTTCTGTATTCCATGACCACCAAAGATTATTTGCCAGTTCTTTCAGAGATGCAAGCTTATCAGGCACATCACTTTGAACATAAATATCTTTCCATACAGGAACCTGGTGTGGTTTCCGGACCTGAATACCTGGAGCTTCAACGAATCTGATAAACTCTCTTGGTTCTTCTCTTCTTTCACTGCTTTGTAAAAGAGCTTTCTCATAAGCGGTGAAATAATACTGAACGAGACTGTCCCACATTGCTATCCTGGAGATCTCATGCGCTTTTGCTCTTGCTTCTTTTATATCATTTTCACCGAGGCCGATAAACATCGACATAAAACTCCTGATATCTGTGATAACTTTAGGTTCATTATCATCAGTTCTTTCAATTATTGCAATACCATTGCCAGGGTTTTGAAAATATTCTTTTACCCAGAGTCCAAAGCCGGAGAGTGATGTTGTAACAGTCGGGATGGAGAACATGAGACTTTCGAGAGGTGTATAACCCCATGGTTCATAATATGATGGAAATACTGAAAGGTCAAAACCGATCAGCAGATCATAATATGGCATATTGAATATACCATCATTGCCATTAAGATAAGAAGGAGCAAAAATTACTTTGACCTGGGCTTTCTGATCATTATGAAGGTTGTTGGTATTTATTCTGTTGAGCACAGGATCGGATGATGGATAATGCAAGCTATGCGTCAGGTACCGATCGCCGCCGTTCGCAGGTCCGTTATTATACAGAATATCGATCAAATCCTGACGTGGGCCTTTATGATAAGCAGGCATAAGAATAAATGCTA
The DNA here is from genome assembly GCA_026391515.1 of Bacteroidia bacterium. Classification (GTDB taxonomy): domain Bacteria; phylum Bacteroidota; class Bacteroidia; order Bacteroidales; family VadinHA17; genus LD21. The sequence goes on from JAPLEC010000453.1 coordinate 10,521, forward strand.
CACATTCTTTGTTGAGCTTATCTTTTTTGTTCATTTCCCCGAGTGAATCGATAAAAATATCCACTCCTTTATTTCTGAATTCATATCTCCCGCTGTTTGCTATCAGCACACAATCTTCAGAAAGCTTATACCCAAGAATAGCTTCAGCGACACTTCTCAATTTTAGTCTTGCTGCATGTCTCTTTTCTTCAAAAATATCATTCCCCGGAACAAATGAATCTTCAAAACCATTCGGAGTGACAATATCCACATCTTTGCCAAGGAAATGACTGCACTCTTTCGATGTTATTCCGCTTACAGTTGTAAATACATCTGCTTCGACAGCTGATATTTTTTCAAGTGATTGCTTTGCAATAACATTAAATTCACGGGCAATTTGCATTGGAATATATTCTTTCATCTTGCCGTATAATGGCCTGTTATTTCCTGCAATGCATCTGCCAAGAACAGTGGCATGGGTTGTAAATGATGTGGCAATCCAGGGAGCATTTTTCTTAAGGTACAATATGCCTGTACCAGTCATCCATTCATGAAACTGTGCTACTATGTTATGATGTTCATGATAGAAAGAAGTAAAGCTTTCAATCAGCTTACCGGCAGCATAACCGAAAAGAGCAGGCTCAACATAATCCCATTGTCCTGAAATGCTGTCAAGCTTATATGTCTCCCAGAATTTTGCGAAGATCTCGTTCTGCTGGCCAAAATAAGGTGTGAAATCTATAAGAATCACAATTGGCTTACCGGCAATATTCCATCTGCCTGTTTTTACTCTTAAACCTTCAGAGGTAGCTCTGGCTTTCCATTCAACAAAGAGAGACTCGTCCTGGATAAATTCAGGATTTTTAATATCTTCTCTCCAAACATCCGGGCCAATAAGTATGTAATTATCACCAAGTTCATCGACAATGTTAAGTGCTTTTGTAGATATTACAGTGTGGATTCCGCCAACCTTATTGCATACTTCCCAGCTGGTTTCAAAAATAAATTCAGCCTTCATTTTTCGTTATAGTTAGATAAGGATCTTCAATGTTTTATTTCTTTACTTTTCTTACTCTTTTGACAGTTTTTTTCGGAGCAGCTCTTTTGGGAGCAGCTTTTCTGGTAGTTTTGGTAGTTCGTTTTGGAGTTCTGGTTGAAGCTTTTACTTCAGGCTGAGTATTCCCTGATTCAGTAATAAGCTTATGTGCAAGATCTTTTAACGAAGTTTTGGATTTATCTTTTGTTGCCGGTCGTCCGCGAGGTTTCGCTTTCGCTGTTTTTTTTGTGAGCTTTATAATTTCGGCAGCCTGTTGTTCAATTATTTTATCTTTTTCTTTCAGGAGATCATCAAGTTTTGCTATCTGTAACTGTTCGTCTGTATCCGGGAAGCATCTTTTCACTCTTATTTCAAAATCGCTTAATATGTTCATATAGTTCATAAATGCATCATAGGGAGTTTCATACGGATTAAAATATGCATGAACCGCGCCATCGGAAAAGAACTTTGTTGCCATGTAATAAAAATGGTTGCTTGATTGCAAATATTCCCAGTCTTTATTCATTTGCTCATCATTGCACATTTTTACTTTGTCGGATAATTCATAGAGCTTGTCAAGGGCAGCTACCTGAAGCTCATTCCCGAGCCAGGCAGTGATGTCACGTTCTTCGTCTGCCCATGATATTGGAGAAGGAACATTTATGGCAGATACAGGCTGAAGCGAGTCTGCGACCTCGGAAGGTGTCATAAATTTAAATGGCGTTTTTTTAAGAATTGCTCCCGGCAGGTGCTGCAGAAAATCAAATATACCTGTCTCCTTCCAGTTATGCTCGCCAAATGTTTCATAATCGAGGAAGATATTTATGAGTTCACTTTTTGGTGCAAGCTTATTGAGCCATGAGGCATATTTATCGGCTGTTAAGGGCCAAGCGCTCCACTGTTTGTTCGAGAACCTGAAAGCTATATCGTCACTTAACACAAAATTTCTGAGCAGGACTTTCAAACGGGGATTTAAAGCGTTACAATACAGATAGTTAGGGCTCTTCCATCCAAGTACATGTTTTGCACCTTCAGTAAGCATCGATTTAAATCCCATTTCTGCTACCCATGCTCCTATCTGGTCAGAGTATATTAATTCAGTATTCCGGAATGATTTGGTTTCGACTCCAAGAAAATTTCTCATCATTTCTCTGTGAATTTCCACCTGATGTTCAAACTCTGTTTTGCTTTTAAGGGAAGCAAGTGAATGAGAGTCTGTTTCTGCAAGGAATTCCACCATTCCTGTTTCTGCCAGTTGTTTGAAAGATTCCAGAACTTCCGGAGCATAAAGCCTGAACTGGTTAATTACAATTCCTGAAAGGGAAAAAGAGACTTTAAATTTCCCTTTGTGCTTCTGTATAAGATCCAGAATTATTTTATTGGCAGGGATATAGCACCTGTCTGCCACTTTTTTCAAAATAGATTCATTTGAAAAATCATCATAATAATAATGATCGTGGCCAAGGTCGAAAAACCTGTATCGTTTAAGCCTGAAAGGCTGATGTACCTGAAAATACAAGCATATTGCTTTTTTACCTGCTGCACTCATATCCTAATAATTATTTATGCCAAATTATTCTTTCATAGATATCTTTTACATGCCTGGCCGAATTATCCCATTTAAGGCTTATAACTTCTTCTTTACCATTCTTAATGAACATGCTGGCCAGAGCCGGATAATTGAGAATACCATAAATAGCATCGGCCATTGCATCAATATCCCAGAAGTCGGTTTTGACAGCATGTGTGAGAATTTCAGCTACGCCCGATTGCTTGCTGATAATGACAGGAACATTCGATTGCATAGCTTCGAGAGGAGAAATGCCAAACGGTTCTGATACTGAGGGCATTATATATACATCACTCATCGCCAGCATGGTAAAGACATCTCGTCCTTTCAGGAAGCCCGTGAAATGGAAGCGGTCAGTTATTCTTAAAGAGGCAGCTCTTCTCATCATCCTTTCCATCATATCTCCCGAGCCTGCCATTACAAACCTGACATTTTTCATCACTTTCAGAACTTTATAAGCAGCCTCAATGAAATACTCAGGTCCTTTCTGGAGTGTGATTCTTCCGAGAAAAGTAACAACCTTTTCATCAAAACCTTTATGTACAACTGTATCATTTGAAATGTCGACGGGCTCAACTGCATTATAAACAGTTTCGACCTTGTCGGGATGAATATTATATTTGTTTATTACAATATCTCTTGTCAGGTTGCTTACAGTGATGATTTTAGATGCAGCATCCATGCCGCTTTTTTCGACACGGTAAACATCCGGATTCACATTTCCGCCGCTCCTGTCAAAATCAGTTGCATGTACATGAATCACAAGAGGTTTCCCTGAAACTTCCATTGCTGCTATCCCTGCAGGATAGGTAAGCCAGTCGTGTGCATGAATAATATCAAATTCATTTTCTTCAGCAATGACTGACGCTACAATTGAATAATTATAGATCTCATCCAGGAGGTTTCTGTCGTACCTTCCCGAAAAATCAACCATTCCTTTTTTGTTTGTCTGAATAAAAAGCCGGTGTCCGGAAATTTCTGACGAAACCATTTTCCAGAAATCTTCAGGATCGGTATATGGAATTATTTTGGACGAAATCTCAATTTTTTCGATTGGTCTTCTTATTCCTTTATAATAGATCTTTTTGAATGCGACTGGTACTTTGTTGGCGCCAACAAGCCTGACTATACTCTGATCTTCATCTCCCCAGGATTTAGGTACAACAAATATTACTTCAAGGTCGTCCAGGGTAGCCATGCCTTTTGTCAGACCATAGCTGGCCGTTCCTAATCCGCCCGAAATATGAGGCGGAAATTCCCATCCAAACATTAACACACGCATCTCCTGCCTTTATTATAAATCAGAATAATTTTTCTCAAGCAAATCAATAATTCTTAATACTTCTCCAATGCTCCATGCCTGGGAAATTGCTCCTCGTGGTGCATGAGGCGGATCTCCGTCATGTATTTCCGACAGAGTGGATATTCCGTGCTCACTCATCACCTCTTCCAGTCCATATATAAGATTTTTTATTTTCTGCATACCCTGTTTGCCAAAGACTTTAAGCCATCCTTCACAGAAGGGCCCATAAAGCCATGGCCAGACAGTTCCCTGGTGATATGCTTTATCTCTTTCTTCCTGGTTGCCGCAATAGGTTCCTTTATAGAATTTATTGCCAGGAGAAAGTGTTCTTAGTCCTCTTGGTGTAACAAGCTCTTTATCAGCAATGTCGAGCACTTTTTTCATCTGTTCTTTGTCGAGCATTGTATATGGTAAAGAAACTGCAATAACCATATTTGGTCTGACAAATAAGTTTCTTCCTTCCTCATCATTGACATAATCGGCCAGGTAGCCTGCTTTTTCATCCCAGAATAATTCAATAAAAGATTTCTTGATAAGCTTGGGTAAATATTCAAATTCCTTAATGAACTTTTTATCTTTTTCATGTTTTGCCATTTCAAGTACAAAGCAGATGGCGTTGTACCAGAGGGCATTTATTTCAACTGCATACCCTCTTCGCGGAGTAACAGGAACTCCATTAACAACAGCATCCATCCATGTAAGTGATTTCCCGGGAGCATCGGCATAGATAAGCCCATTTTCTCTCATGTGGATATTAAAACCAGTGCCGTTCTTGTATGCAATGAGAACAGATTTTGCAGCTGCACCATAACGTTCGCAGCAATCTGATCCGCCATTGTTAGTATATTGCTGAAGCGCCCAAAAGAACCATAATGGCGCATCGACGGAGTTAAATGCATAATGTCCGGCGGTTCCCATATTTGGAAATAATCCGTCTTTCATTCTGTTCACCTGGGTGTCGAGGACTTCCCTGTAGAGAGCCAGCTTATGGCGGACAAGAGCGATACCCGGAAGCGAGATAAATGTATCTCTTCCCCATGATCCGAACCATGGATATCCGGCAATGATAAGGGTTCCTCCGCTCCGTTTCTCAACAAATTGCTGAGCAGCATTTCTCAGGCAGTCAATAAAGTTGTCGCGGGGTATTTTACCTGCTACGGTTTTAGTAAATTTTGCTTTGAAACCTGAAGGTTTTTCCTCATGGGTTGAAGCTGAGAATACTATGCTGTCGCCCTTTTTAGCCTTCAGTTCAAAAAATCCCGGAGTAAAAAGATCTTCAGAGTAGTCATATCCTCTTTTTTGTTCTTCAAGATACTCTACACCGAGGTACCAGTCGGGAACATGAATGAATTCGGCATTGGTTGAGAATTGCATATGTAATGATGGAAAATTGTCATACATTTTTGACTTAATGCCGTTTTTAATTAATTCAATTTTTGTGTTTGCAAAAAGGTTAGCGTGTGTAAGTTCATGAATGCTTCTGAATGCAAGAAATGGTCTGATCAGGAGTTTCATTGGTTCCGGAGCATCCAGTATTGTGTACCTTACAAGCAGCTGTTCCTCATAATGAACAAGGAGCCTTTCCATCTTCAGCATAACATTTCCAACCCTGAAGACCGTTACCGGAATACTTTCTGTTTCAAATTCTTCTATATACTTATGCCCTTTGGGACTGAAATAGTCGCCTTTGTATTTCCTGATACCTATATTGAAGCTTTTATCGTTATTTACAACGGTCACATCGAGTGAAGAAAGCAGGACATATCTGCCTCCGCCGAGCTCATCTACCGGGCAAATCAGCAATCCATGGTATTTCCGGGTATTACATTCAACGATAGTCGTCGAGGCATAAGATCCGGCCCTGTTTGTTCTAATTATTTCCCGTGCCAGAGAATACTCCAGATTAACAATCTGACCCTTTTCGAACTTGATGTAACTCATATAATTACCGCATTATCCGATATAAAAAAGTCTTTTAAGATAGCAAAAATTATTCAACATTGCAAACCCGCATTTTGCCAGTATAAAAATTATTAATTTTTACTAAAGAGCAGCTGGTAAAAAAAAAGAATAACTTTGCAATTCGATAAAATAAAAAACTATTTAAAAATCTCTTATTTAATGAATAAAAATTACCTATTATTTCTTATTGCTGCCATTATTATTGCAGGTTGCAAAAATAACAATATTGAAATTAACGGCAAACTTATTAATCCAATAAAAGGCAAATATATTTTTCTTGATGAACTGAAGTCTACTGAACTTGTAACTGTCGATTCTGCAATGGTTTCAGATGATGGGACTTTTTTATTTAGAAGGTTAATAGAATCCCCTTCTTTTTATCTTCTGAAAACAGATGAGACCAACTTTCTGACAATGCTGTTAGAACCCGGCCAGAAAATTCAAATTAAAGCTTATCAGGATTCATTGAATTACCCGGCATATATATCCGGATCGAAAGGGACAGAATTGATGAATGATTATAATAAGAAACTTGAAAATACAATAAGTAAGCTAGAAAGGCTTCGTGTTATATATTTGCAGTATCTTAATACTCCAGAACTGGCTTCGGCAATGGACAGGCTTGATAGTATGGCTCAAAGTTATCTTAACGATATAAATTTATATACAAAAAAATATATTGATGAGAACATTAATTCACTGGTCAGTCTTGTTGCATTATATCAGCAGGTTGCACCCGGTCAATATATTCTTCATCCTGAGAAAGATCTGAAATATTTTGTCAGGGTTGATTCATCACTATTGATCCTATACCCTGATTATGAGCCTGTTAAATCATTCCATGGTCAAGTTCAGGAGCTGGTTTCAAATATTAATTCACTGAATTTGAAATCTCCAATATCCTTTGTGGGAATAGAAGCTCCTGAGATTTCCCTGCCTGATCCCCTGGGAGATACAATAAAGCTTTCTTCTACAAGAGGCAATGTGGTTTTGCTTGATTTCTGGGCTTCATGGTGTTCTCCATGCCGGCGGGAAAATCCTAATCTGGCAAAAGCTTATACTCTTTATCACAGTAAAGGATTTCAGATTTACCAGGTATCTCTTGATAAAACAAAGGAAGCATGGTTAAATGGCATCCAGGAAGATCATCTTGAAAAATGGATACACGTAAGTGATGTAAAATACTGGAGTTCTGTGGTTGTTCCATTGTATAGTATTGAATCGATCCCTTGTAATTTTCTTATTGATAAGGATGGCCGTGTAATTGATTCAGACCTCAGGGGAGAAATGTTACAAAATAAGCTTGCAGAATTATTCAAAAATCAGTAATTGGATATAGTTAAGATACAAAAAAAGATTTTCATTAATGAAAAAAACGCTGTTACTGTTCTTTTTGATAACCTTACTCTCAGGATGCAGGAATAATGGAGTTTTTACAGTAAATGGCACTGTAAAAAAAACAGTAAAGAATTATATCTACGTCAGCAGGATTGACATCAATATTCCGGTTCTTATTGACTCTTCAAAAATTAACAGGAAAGGAAATTTCAGGATTAAAATAAAAGCCAGAGAACCAGATTTTTACGCGGTTGGTTGTTCTTCAAGTGACTTTATAATTCTTCTGGCTGAACCTGGTGAAAAAATTGAGCTTTCTTTCAATGGGGAAACATTTTATAATAATTACACTGTTACCGGATCAAAAGGTTCTGAATTAGTACAAAAGCTTGATTTTAAACTACTTGAAACAAAAAATAAACTCGATTCGTTATATTCTCTTTATAATAAAGTGACAAAAGAGCCTGATTTTGAACTTAAAGCACCTCGCCTTGAGGAGGAGTATCTGAAACTTATAAAAGATCAGCGAAAGTATAACATTGAGTTCATTCTGAAAAATATGAATTCGCTTGCATCAATAAGAGCCCTTTTTCAGAAATTAAACGATCAGACATATGTTTTATATGATCCACGCGTCCAGTACCTGAAAATAGTATCAGACTCACTTCTCCGGCATTATCCGGATTCGAAACATACAAAAGCGCTTGTAAATGATTTCGAGAAAGAGATGTTTCAGTTCAATGCCAGAAGGCTTCAGCAGTTGTCTGCGACGCTTCCCGAAGCAAAACTTGATCCTGATCTGAAAGATATCAATGGTAAACGGATTATACTTTCATCTCTGAAAGGGAAATATGTGCTTCTTGCTTTCTGGTCAGCTGCCTCAGATCCATGTATAAGTGAAAATCTTCAATTGAAAAAATATTATAAAATGTTTAACAAAAGAGGATTTGAAATTTATCAGATTAATCTTGATAAAGATGAAACAGTCTGGAAAGATGAAGTAAAATATGATGAACTGCCATGGATCAGCACAAGAGAAGAAAATCCTGATGATCAGAAATATGCAAAGCTTTTCAACGTTACAACTCTGCCGGCAAATTTTCTTTTTGATCGAAATGGAAATATTATTGCATCGCATCTGCATGGAAAAAATCTGCAATTAAAACTTAATCAGTTATTTAATAATTAATAACGTTTTGGCTGACACTGGTAAAATATTTTTTGCTTCAGATTTTCATCTTGGTCTTAATACAGGCACCCCTCCTGTTGACCGTGAAAAGAAAGTTGTAAGGTGGCTCGAAAGCATTGCTCCTGAAGCAAAAGAAATTTATCTGCTTGGAGATGTATTTGATTTCTGGTGGGAATATAAGCTTGTTGTACCACGTGGTTTTACAAGGTTCCTGGGGAAATTATCTTCAATAACAGATTCCGGCATTCCGGTTCATTTTTTTACGGGAAATCATGATATGTGGGTAGGTGATTACCTTTCAGGAGAGTGCGGAATTATTATTCACACCAGTCCTTTGACTGCCACTTTTAATGACAAAATATTTCATCTTGCTCATGGTGAAGGGCTTGCCAATACAAATTTTGGTTATAAAATCCTTCTGAAGATCTTCCGGAATAAACCTCTACAGGTCTGGTACTCTTCCATGCATCCCTGGATAGGTGTCGGTTTTGGACACAGATGGTCATTAAGTTCGAGGCTTGCTAAAGGTATTTCTCTGGATTTTCTTGGAGAAGAGAAAGAGGATCTGATAAAATATGCCAATTCTGTTTCAGCAAACACAATAGTTGATTATTTCATCTTTGGTCATCGCCATCTTGCTCTATCATATAAGATGAAGCAGGGTGGAGAGATAATTTTTCTTGGTGACTGGATAAAGCACAGCAGTTATGCTGAATGGGATGGGAACAATCTTATACTCAAGACATTAGATTAATTGGCTTTCTCTTCAACCTTTACTGTAAGAGTATAGTAGGAATAAAGATCATTTATCCTGTCGAATTCGTAAACCAGCTTACTCCCTGATTTTCTGGCCATATCAATAAGTCCCATATTTCCTGTACTGTCGGATCCAATTGATTGCCCCGAAAGAGATTTCCTGAACAATTCTTTCAGGCCAACCTTATCATATTTATTTATTGAGTCAAGCTTTTCTTTCAGGTGATCGACATTATCATTTAATATCAGGTTTCCTGTTGTAAGAGAATATGTCTTATTTTCAAATCTGATCATCGCAACAGGCATTCCATATTTTTCTTCAGGTTCCCGTCCGGGACTATATTTTGCTACATTTTCAATTATTTCAACAAGAATGCTGAAGACTCTTCTCCTCATATTTGATTCAATATCATCTTCCGCAAGCCGTGTTTCGGTAAACGAAAGCACTTCCTTCCCAACTTCAGGTGTTATATGTCCCGACCAGATCAAATAGATATTTTCTTTAGCCATCAATCGCTCGAGCTGTGCCACGGCTTTGCCCTGGAAAGGTTTTTCAGCACTGCCATAATGTACTCCTATTCCATCGGATCCAACGGTTTTACTAAGAATAAAATAAGAGTCTTCCTCATCCAGCTTCAGAAAGTCATAATCGAGCTTGTTGCCTGTTTTTTTAGCCATTTCAATAAGACCGAGCCCTGCACCGCCTTTGCTGCTGAATTCGGAATTACTTAACATTTGCCTGTAGACATTCCTTATTTCACCGCTTTGAAGACTATTGATCTCCTCAAGGCGTTTTTTCAGATCATCTATATTTGAAGAAGGAATAACGTTTCCTGTCGTTACTGTGTATCCTCCGTTTGCTTTGGAATAGACTACTAACGACATATTGGCATGTCCGTTGCTGTCGCTGTGTCTTGTAACATTCTGCAGACTTTCTAGAACGAACATAAAGAGTCTTTTTCGTCCGACGAATCCAAATTCCGAATTCTCCATTTCCTTTTCCAGAAGCATGAGAAGGGGAACGGAATTCTCATTTGTAACAACGCCTCTGTACACGAACATAAGGCGTTCTTTCATCATTTTATCGCGAATCCTGCGTGTGAGATTCATGCAAAGAAGATCAGGACGATTAAGAATATAAAATTAATAAATTTTAAAGATTCTGCAAATAAATTTATCTATCCGGCCCAGCCCTCTCTGTCGAGGTTGCGATAATTGATTGCTTCGGAAATGTGTTCGGCTGTAATATTCTCAGATTCTGCAAGATCAGCAATAGTTCTTGCTACTTTCAGTATCCTGTCGTAAGCCCGTGCAGAAAGGCTCCTGAGTTCCATTGCTGTTTTAAGCAGCCTCCCGCCTGCATCATCGAGCTGGCAATATCTTCTTTGCATCGACGATGACATCTGTGCATTCGAATAAACCCCGCTGATTGATGCAAACCTTTTTGCCTGTATTTCTCTTGCTTTGACAACTCTTTCACGCACAACTGAAGATTTTTCAATTTTACCCGAATCTGACAGTTTATCATATTTAACAGGCACCACTTCAATATGAATATCGATACGATCGAGCAATGGACCTGAAATTCTGTTAAGGTATTTTTGTACCATTCCGGGTGAGCACATACACTCTTTTTCAGGATGATTATGAAATCCGCAAGGGCAGGGATTCATGCTTGCTACCAGCATAAAACTTGCAGGATAATCGACAGTTGATTTTGCACGTGAGATTGTTATTACCCTGTCCTCAAGCGGTTGCCTCATTACTTCAAGGACAGTTCTTTTGAATTCAGGCAGTTCATCGAGAAATAGCACTCCATTATGACCAAGGGAGATTTCTCCCGGTTGTGGAAAAGTTCCTCCTCCAACTAATGCAACATCTGTTATTGTATCTAATGAGGGGGTATTATTTAAAATGCTTATGCAGATAATAATTAATAAAAATTGGAGTAGCATTGAAATAATAAATTAAAGCAATGAGCGACCATTTCTCACTTCTAAAAAATAAAGACCT
>JAPLEC010000227.1 GCA_026391515.1 Bacteroidia bacterium
GTGCGGAAGCCATCAGTAAGGCATTGAAGATACCTGTTCGTCTATCCAGGGATATTTTGGAGGACCTTAGTGGTGTTGAACTTGTTTCTATAATTCATGAGAATGAGCAAAAAGAACGGTTATATCAACCGGCATTAGATATTAATAAACTTTCAGTAAGCTTTGTATTATCCCGTCTTGATAAAAAAGGCATTGAACAAAGGATGGTGATAAAAAACAAGGAATATGAGAGAGTGATTTCAATGCTAGAAAAATTTGACAGGATGATGGCAAAATCAGATTCCAATATCCTGATCAAAGACCTGTAGTCAGGCTGATTTTCTCCTTCTTTTTGTATGTCCTTTTCTTTTTAAAAGATTCCACAAAACTGATAAAATCAGCATAATTATTCCAGTTATGGAAAAAATAATGCGGAAGGGGAAGAATTATATGCCTGGTCGATTTTTGATTTTTCCAATAGGAATTGACATTACCTGCCGGGAACACACGATCAATTTCACTTGTGACAGCATAATCCCATCTGAATCCCGGCTCCTTTTGTTCCATCATTCTGTTATAGAGCCATCTCAATTCATCCTGAAGAGTTTTAATACTCCGGTGTGGAACTCTGTCTTTGTGTGACTGGTAAGTTTTCTTGTCCCCAAACATTCTGAGATAAAACTTCTCCATATTTTCTTCCGTAATATTATTAAGTGTGCCTTCAAAGACCTTGAGAGGAATTCCATATTGATCATCGGCGGGTATAGGTGTTCCGTTTACGGCAATTGTAACAGTGGGAATTATCCCTGTTTTTGGGGTCAGATACTCTGCTGCCCATACGCCAAGTGACCAGCCAATAAGAGTAATCTTCTTATAGGTTTTCATTTCAGGGAGCACTAATGCTTCATCAGCAGAATAGTTGTAAAAAAGAATAAAATCAAAATCATCTGAGCAGAGGGGAGTAAATATATTCTCATCGGTACCCCATCCGCCATATAAAACAACAAGCTGATCATTCTTTTCTCTTCTTCTGATATAAGTCTTCATGAATTCTTAGAATGAAAATATGATCCGGATTATACCCAATATATCAAAGGCACAAATATAATGGAAATAGAGTGATTTGGTACTTAAAACTTAACAATGTAAGGGATTTAAGAATAAAGAAATAACAAAAAATAAGAGGAGGAAGGGTGGCTGTGAAGATCAGGGAGCGGGTTTTATGTTTAAATAATCCCCGTGTCTACTGTCTGATAAAAGGATGGAACCATGGTTAGCTGGCGCTATTCCTCAGATTCCAGATGTGAAAGTCAATGTCTGCAATACAATCCTGTTGATTTTCACTTCCATCCCTTGCTGTCTCCTCTTATACCAATAGCATGAGCTTGGTACCAAATTTAAACAATAAAAATTAAAAGTCAAATTTTTTTAAAATATTATGATTAATTCATAATAAAAATTAAAAAAAATATTGCTTAAATTTGATAATTACCGGAATAAACATCAATAATGAATTATGGTTGCTGAACTGGAACAAATTTCATATAACGACGGAGGTGGCTTCATTGCTGATTATATAACTGATACAGGCGGTCTGTGGCACTTTCACCCAGAGTATGAGCTCGTACTGAATATAAAGAGCAATGGAACCAGAATAATTGGCGATAGTGTTGAACTGTTCGATCAGTACGATATGGTCCTTATCGCTGGCAGCATTCCGCATTCATGGAATTATTACAAGAACGATAAAAGCCTTCCTGAAAAGCATGGAATTATGGTACATTTTAAGCAATCGTCACTTGGAGACGGATTGCTTTCACAGCATGAAATGCATTGTGTCAGAGAGCTTCTCACTCTTGCTGAAAGAGGAATTGGATTTTCTGTAGAGGATGCTAAAAAAGCTGAAAAGCATCTGATTCAGATGGTAAGTAATAATGGCATTAATAAAATGATTGACTTTTTTAATGTTCTCAGAATTATGTGTGATTCGGAAAAGAGAGCACTGTTATGTTCTGAGAATTACAAGCAGGCTTACGACGAAAGAGGAAACAAGAGGATGGCTGATGTTTATACATATATCAGGGAGAACTATTTTAAACCAATTTCACTCGAAAAAATTTCGAAGATAGCACGGATGAGCCCCTTTACTTTCAGCAGGTTCTTCAAAAAAAACTGCGGAGCCGGGTTTGTAGAATACCTTAACCGTGTCAGAACAAACAAAGCATGCTATCTCCTTCGCGAAACTGATTACCAGGTGCATGATATTGCTGTTGAATGTGGCTTTGTAAGCATTTCAAATTTTAATAAACAGTTCCGTAAAGTCGAAGGTATCTCACCAAGAGATTACAGGGCTCAATTCAAATAGATCAAAAGAAATTCTTTACTGACGCTTCTTATATTTTCAGATTATGGCAATGACGTTGCTTGAAAAAATACTTACGCTACATTCTAAATACAATTCTGTTCATGCAGGAGAAATAATTGATATTGAAATTGATATCCGGGCAGCACGCGATTTTGGTGGTGCAAATGTCATAAAGAATATCAGAGATCATGGATTGACAATAGAGAATCCTGATAAAACGATATTTACTTTTGACTGCAATCCAACCGGATCGGATCAGAAATACGCTGTAAATCAGCATATTTGCCGGCTTTTTGCGCGCGAAAACGGAATCAAGGTATATGACATCGATGCAGGTATCGGAACACATATCATGATTGATGAAGGCTGTGTTTTTCCTGGTGCAACAGCTGTATCCACAGATTCACATGCCAATATCCTTGGAGCTCTGGGGGCATTCGGGCAGGGAATGGGAGATATGGATATAGCAGCAGCATGGAATAAAGGCAGAATCTGGTTCAAGGTTCCACCTTCAGTAAAAATGCAATTTAAAGGCGACCTGCCAGGTGGAGTCACTTCAAAAGATTTCATTCTGAATCTTCTGAAGATTTACGGTGCAAATACACTTTTAGGTCATTCAATTGAATTTTATGGTAATTGCATTGAAAAAATGACACTGGACGACAGGATTACTATTTCATCAATGGCGACAGAAATGGGTGCAATAATTATATTGTTTCCTCCTTCTATAGAAATAATCAATTATTGCAGGCAGCGATCAAACATTAAATTCAACCCTGTTTTTGCAGATCCTGATGCCACATACGAAAAGAGCTTTGAAATCGATGTAACAAAATTTGTTACAATGGTATCGCGTCCCGGTGAACCTCATGATACAGTTGATGTCACAAGCGTGCATGGTAAAAAGATTGATTCTGCTTTTATTGGCAGCTGTACAAACGGCCGGTTGACAGATATGCAAAGAGCTGCAGCTATTCTTAAAGGTAAGAAAGTCGCACCCGGTGTAATACTCAAAATTGTACCCGCTACTGATGCAATCTGGAAAAAATGTCTTGATGAAGGAATATTGGATATTTTCAAGAAAGCAGGAGCCCTAGTATCAAATGCCGGATGTGCCGGATGTGCAGCCGGCCAGGTTGGACAAAACGGACCAGGCGAAGTTACTATAAGCACCGGAAACAGGAACTTTCCCGGAAAACAAGGTAAAGGCGATGTTTACCTGGCTTCTCCGGATGTGGTAGCTGCTTCTGCAATTGCAGGGTATATCACAACTCCTGATAAAATTCCGCTTGAACCTTCAACTTTTATAAACAGTAAAAAATCAGGAGAAATAATAAAGCCTCAATCAAAGCCGGTCGCTGGATCCTTAAAATCATCGGTTATTGAAGGCAGGATATGGATGATACTGAAAGATAATATTGATACTGACACGATCTTTCATAACAGATATCTGGCAATAACCGATTTAAAAGAAATGGGACAATATACTTTCGACAATCTCAAAGGATATGAAGATTTTTCGAAGAAAGCTGATCCTGGAGATATTATCATTACAGGGAAAAACTTTGGATCCGGCAGTTCAAGGCAACAGGCTGTCGATTGTTTTATATCGCTTGGAATACAATGCATCATTGCTGAATCCTTTGGTGCAATCTATGAGCGAAATGCTATAAATGCCGCATTCCCGATTATAACCTGTAGATCTCTAAATGATCTGGGTCTAAACAATGGCGATTCTGTCAGAATAAATTTACTTACAGGTGAAATGATTAACCTTGGAAATAACAAATCAGTCCACGCAGAACCATTTTCAGAAGTTCAGTTCGATATATATCAGCAGGGTGGTTTGCTAGGCTAATTCCCCCTTTGAAGAGCTTGTCCCGCGTAGCTTTAGCAAAGCGGGAGGGTTAGGGGGATGTCTTATACTGAACATCATTTTTTAACTACTTGAAACTCAATAATATGAACCAATACACATTTGCTGAGAAGATATTAAAAGCACCCGCAGGTGCAATCATTTTCGCCCGGCCGGATATTATATTAACACACGATAATACCTCCAGTATCTTTAAAACTTTCCAGAAGATGGGTGGACAAAAAGTTGCAGATCCGGGTCAGATGCTGGTGGTTCTTGATCATAATGCTCCTCCGGCAGATGCAAAACTGGCTACTCAATACCAGGATATCAGGGATATTGTGATTCAACAGGGGATTAAGAATTTTTATGACTCGGGAAAAGGAATCTGTCATCAGATTATGGCAAACCATGCAAAACCTGGTATGTTGATTGTAGGAAGCGACAGTCATACCTCAACAGCCGGGGCTTTCAATGCGTTTGCTGCAGGGATTGACCGTACTGAATCTGCTGGAATCTGGAAAAGAGGAGAGACCTGGTTCAAAGTGCCTGAATCTGTAAAAATTACTCTTAGTGGTAAACTAAGAGAGGGAGTCTTTGCCAAAGATCTGTCTCTATGGATAATAGGCATGATTGGTTCAGACGGAGCAAACTATATGTCAATTGAGTATCATGGTGATGGCGTGAAAAACCTGAATATCTCCGACAGGATGACAATTGCAAACCTGGCTTCGGAAATGGGAGCAAAAAATGCCGTATTCCCGGCTGATGAAATTCTAAATGACTTTCTCAGGACAAAAACCAAAGGTGTCTGGGCTGATGATAATGCAAAATATTTAAAAGAGATTGAAATTAATCTGGATAAGATATTTCCTGTAGTTGCTGCCCCTCACAATGTTGATAATATAAAATCGGTCTATGAAGTTTCAGGAACTGTCGTCCATGAAGGACTTATAGGCACATGCACAAATGGAAGGATCGAAGATCTTCGTGTTGCTGCCAGAATTTTGAGGAGCAATAAGATTAAAGAAGGGTTCCAGTTAAATATTATTCCTGCTTCCCGAGAAATATTCGTGAAAGCGATCAATGAAGAGCTTTTAAATGATTTGATTGAAGCCGGAGCAAATGTATTGACTCCGTCATGCGGCCCCTGTCTGGGAACCGGCCAAGGTATTCCGGCAAACGGGCATACTGTGATATCGACTGCCAACCGGAATTTTTTAGGCAGAATGGGAAACAAAGAGGCATCAATTTACCTTGCATCACCTGCAACAGTCAGTGCATCAGCACTTACTGGAGTAATTACTGATCCTCGAAAAGAGCCGGGCAAGGAAAAATATCCTTATAAAGCAGCCCAGAGCAAAACTTTCGAGATTAAATCAGGTGAAAACAGAAAATTTGGTAACACGTGGAATTATGCCGATGTGGATAACTTTAATACCGACCAGATGTTTGCAGGAAAACATACCTATAATATATTAAGCTCTGATCCTGCAGCAATATTGCCGTTGCTCTTTGCAGATTTTGATCCCTCATTCAGCAAAGCAGTCGAAAGAGGGGATATTATTATCGCTGGTGACAATTTTGGTTGTGGCAGCTCAAGGGAGCATCCGTCAGTCGGACTGGCTCATGCAGGAGTTAAAGCAGTGATTGTCAAATCGGTGAACAGGATCTTTTATCGCTCATCAATTAACCAGGGATTGGCGCTTATCGTTCACAAAGAAGCAGTTGATCATTACAAGCCCGGAGAAAATGTGGAAATTGACTTCAATCTGGGTGAAATTAATATCGGTTCGCGGAAATTCAACTTCGAGCCTTTGCCGGAAAAACTAAGGCAGATACTGGAAATGAAAGGCCTTGTAAACTACATGAAATCCATATAAGCCGATTTTACAGAAAATAATGTAATTTTGCAGCCGTATTTTGGTTCCGTAGCTCAGTTGGATAGAGCAACAGCCTTCTAAGCTGTGGGTCGCGCGTTCGAGTCGCGCCGGAATCAC
>JAPLEC010000180.1 GCA_026391515.1 Bacteroidia bacterium
TAATAAAACATATGGAATGGCAGGCAGCAATGCCTGCCGTTTCTGTTCTTAGCCTGCTGCTGCCGAAATGAATCTGAGTAAAATTATTACTCATTGCTTCTTCAATCTCTTCTCTTGAGAAATCACCCTCCGGACCAATTAAAATGACAGCATCTTCACCTCTGGAGTACACATCAGCTATTTTCTCCCGCTTAAAATCCCCGTTGCAGTGTGCTATCAACAAAGTTCCTTTATGACTTTTATTTATAAATTCTCTGAAGCTTAAAGTTTGATTCAGTATTGTTTCCTGTGCTTTAAGTGATTGCTTCATTGCCGAGATTATGAGGTTCCTGATCCTGTCTGTTTTGACACCCGGCTTTTCCGTATTTTTACAAATTACTGGTGTGATCTCATCAACACCAATTTCAACGCTCTTCTCTATGAACCATTCAAACCGCTCGGGGTTTTTCAGCGGTGAGATTGCAATATGAAGCCTGTAATTCTTCTTTTCAAAGTCGCGAATTACTGAAACAATTTTAATTGAACATTGCTTTGGATCAGGTTCAGTAATAATTCCCTCATAAAGATTGCCTTTCCCGTCAATAAGTCTGACAGGTGTACCTTTTTTCATTCTTAACACCCTTATCGTATGCTTCGATTCCCTTTCATCGAGGGTGTACATATCACCAGTAATATCAGGAGCATAAAATACCTGCATTGTTATGAATTTGTATGGGAATTTTAAAGGTTTACTTTACGAGGCCATCGAGATTATTTTTATTTTCTTCTGACTTATCCTCCCCTGTCATCCGGCGAAGGAAAGTCCCAAGCCTTCCTTCCACAGCCATCATATAAGTATAAGGCTGTCTTATAGAAGAATCAGGATGTTTTCTGTCATTCAGCTTAATGGTGGTAATCAACGTATTATAGCTGCTGTTTCCTGACTGTGTCATCATATTTCCCCTGATATATGAGAAATAGTAGAATGTTGATTCGTCCGCTTTGAGGTAGATATCAAACATGTCGCCGGATCTTCTGCGCTGGATCTCGACAAAACCATCGACGTACACATTTAATGGTTGTGTTCCGATGAACCCGATGCCAATTTTCCCCTTTGATCTGAACGAAGAGCTGGATTCGCTCCAATAAAGGTTTACGTCATTGAGCACTATTTCAAAATTAAATTCTTTCGGGAGGTTCTGGGAAGGACCGAAAAGATCGACCTCTTCTTTTATTTTGTTAGCTGCTTCGACACCCAGAAGATCTTTCATCCCCTTGTTGTACGATTCAGTGTTCAGGTTTACCGGTTTAAGTGAAGGCATTAATCTGATATCTTCACTCATAATTTTAAGTGCTTCGGGAGAGAAATAGAAGTTAAAAGCGAGAATTCCTTCAATATTTACATCTCCTGAATCAAGGGAATGGATTACTTTACCGGCACTGGTTAATTTCACCAGGTCGAAGTTTGTGCCAAAATTAAGCTTCCCTTCGCCAGACAAAATGCAGAAGTTTTTATCGTATGCTATTAATTCTCCATTGAGGCTTGGGTCAGCAAGTTTTTCGAGGGAGCCTATTAAATACCTGTTTTTAGCTTTATCAAAATAAAGATATCCTTTTGAGTTTACGAGGTTGACATCAGTCCATGATTTTTGTGCTGAGAGAAAAGCCGGGTATATATGAATTGAATCGAGGTTTATAAAGGAACCCGAGAAAACCATATTGTCGTTTACATCCCGCGGCTTATCACTGACAGGTATCATTACGTTTTTAGGATCAATATATGATTTGAATCTAACGGAATAGCTTTTAATTGATTTGCAGTCTTGAACTATTCCTGCTGCACCGGTAAATAAGAGCTGGTCTTTCCCTGCATAGAGGTTTACATCTCCTGAATATGAAAATGCCGGATTAAGCATAAATTTCTGACTGACAGGAATATAACCTCTGGCGCTCGTGACAAGGGTATCGACTGTAAGTTCAGGGAAGCTGATCTGTTGAATATCCTTATTTTCGTCTATATAGTCATAAATGGCGCTGCCGGCATAACGTTTTGTCGATTCGATCTTAATTTTGGCAGAATGAAGCAGGTGTCTGTTATTAACTGCAACTATTGCATTCTCCATCTGCTTTATTTGTGCTCTGCGGTTAATGGTAATCTTCCCTTTGTCAGGCTGGATAAGGGCATCAGCAACATGGATATAGTTTATATTTTCAGCTTCAATATATTCTCCATCAAGATGATAGCTTCCTTTCCAGGAGGAGAAGGCAACTGTATCGGCAATTACATTTGTAGCAAAGAAAGTCGGTTTATCAAGATGGTTGAGATCAAGCTTAAGAAGCTTATCGGGTGTAAGCAATGGCGAATCGGATTTCCCTTTTTGTTCCATGTTCAGCACTTTGCTATCCATGTTATAGGCGAAATCAGTCATGGTACAGTTATATTGAATTTCAGGGAATTTAACGACTGATGTATCTGTATTCAGATGGAACCGTGTAATTTTTAAGTCGAAGTTCACATCTGTGCTTGCATTTTCAGCAATGAATGCATACCCGCTTGTCGATGGAGATTTCAGATTATAATCAGAGGTATCTGCTATTATTGAATTTGAAGTAAATCCGAAAAGATCGGAAGTAATCCTCGAATCAGTTGTATTGACAACACCTGATCCATTAAGCATTTTCGGTGAAAGCTTTAAGCTTCCGTTCAGCGAAGTTCCATTGTCAAACATATTGAAGTTTTTTCCCTGAGCATTGTAAGCCAGCAGATCATCTTTCTCTGTCATCCATTTTATTTTAACATCCTGACTATTGAGGACAGGGTACATTCCGGAGCCATCTTTTTCGATATCGAAAGAAGCTGCCTGGGTCAGCATAGAATCAGGAAAGAACCTGAACTCTTCTGATTTTGTGGTTGAGGTCAGGTGTCTGAGCGTCCCGCTTCCTATAAGCCCTTTGTTACTCATGCTGAGATTTTCATAAAGCATTCCTTTAGTTCCATAAACCTCAATACCTTCCTTAGGGATATTCATATTAAAGCCAAGGGAATTGTTTGCCTGAATTGTCAGAAATTGCTTCATTGGCTTTAGAATTTTCCCGGCATGGAATTCTCCCGCCAGATTCATATCTTCATTAGTGTAATGGTCGATATTTTCATAAGTAAATGGATCTACCCTGAAATAATAATCCTCTTTCGGGTAAATTCCTGCAAGCCCGGGAATTTGATCATAAAATATGTAGGAATATGTCACAGCATTGATAATCGGATATTGTTTGAGGCTTTTTAATCCCGATTTGTTATTCGGATCATCGATATAAAGCTCAGCTGTACCAAGCTGAATAAGATTGTCGACATCTTTTATCAGGTGGTTCCCATATTGATCTCTTTGCTCGGTTTCGACGGCAATTCTTATTGAATCAATCTTCTGGAGTCTTATTTTGAAAGTATCATAGTTAAATGAAAAACTGTGTCCGAATACAGTAAAAAGCCCTGCTTCAACAACACCATCAAACTGTAAGCTTCTGTTTTTTCCTATTACCAGCTGCCGGTTATAAGGATAAATTGCAACACGTTGAGAATCACTCAAATAAACAGACGATACACCGTTAACTGTCAGCCTGTAATTTTTAAGGTCCAGGATTGCATTATCTTCCGGAGCTTTGGTTTCGCTCGTAATATATAAGACATCATAATCTTTTTTCTTGGCATATGCGGTAAGGAAATCGTTGACCTTTGGCTTGAGGGTTACCTCATTAGCTCTCCGGTTATAGAATACGAATCCTCTGTTAGCCATTTCGATACACAAAGCTGTAACAGACTCAACAGACCTACTCATCCAGTTGGCGAATTCCTCAACAGGAAATGTTTCTGAATAATACCAGTCTGCAAATTTCCTAAGCCGTACAAGAGGATGGGAATTATCAATGCCTGCCAGTCTTATGAAATAATTTTCGTCATAAAATGATGTTGATTCAAACTGAGCTTGTCCGAGTGCTGTACCCCTGCCTCTTGAAAGAATTATCTTAGATTCTTTCATATTCCAGGCAAGAAGATCAAAATACATGTCGATGTTGTGGTAAGAATCATAATAAGGACTTTTGGAAACAGGGTTATTTGCTTTGTAAAGGTCAACCTGCCTCTTAGATGCATTGTATGAAAAGGCAAGGTTGGAATGGAAGATTGAATCTTCCCCAAGATACAGAGTAACAGATGTTTCTGCACTTACAAGTCCTGTCTTTGAAAATTGAAACTCATTGGCATTTATTTTCAGATAGAGAGTGTCGTTTCTGAACAGGGTTATTTTTGCGGGTATGATTTTCGACCCGGTTCCCTTGGTAGTAGCTCCTTCGATTGTCATCCCTCCTTCGTAATTAACCCCCTCATAAATTTTTTCCAGTTTAAATTCCTTGGTATATGTTTCAAATTTTGGGTAGTATGCTCTGTCTTTATTACTGAAGGTGATAGCCTGATCGGAAAGCATCCCATAAACAGGAGTTTTAAAATATGTTTTGTGTGTCAGTCTGGCCGAATCGACAGTGAAACTGTTTCTTGTTGTATTTACGACATAATTATCCATTTCAGCATAAACATCTTCCTTTGACCAGCCGGCTTTTTCCCAGGTAACTTTACCTTTTGTACCCCGAAATTGTTGAATTTCAGGATAATATATACCAGTAGCATCATAAATCTCTGTACTGTCTCTCGATGAATAACAGGTTAATGTGGCATTTTTAATTACAACATAGAAAACCGTATCATGTAAAAATTGAAGCTTACAGTTTTTTACTTTCCAGCGTATTGAAGACGATTCAGCCAGAATGTTATTTTTTATCATCGAACTGGTATTCTTAATATACCTGTCGATACTTTCACTATTGAACCTTGGGTTAAATACTATCTCGCTTAAACCTGTAAGCCAGCTGCTTAAAAAATCACTTCCGCTTTTCCTTTCAATAAATGTATTAAGGGTAACAAGAAAATCATTGAAATGCGGGACAGGCCTCATTGACCTTCCATTAAACTGGCTGGTTATATCAATAATTCTTATCATGTTTTCCTTGCTGAAAGCCGAACTGTCCCATTTTGTTTTAAAAGAATTCAGATTTGCTTTTTGTACATCATTCAGGTTAGGGCCCATGAATGTTGTCAGTTCTTCTTTATACTTCACAGGATCGCCCGAAAAGGGAATTTTTACCTGCGGCAGGACTTTTTCAGGTAATAATACCTGGATTAATAAACTTAAAAGAGCCAGTTTTTTTAACATGATCTTCTATTTTGCCCCCAACCCCTTATCAGGGCTGTCTGATTATCAGTTTTTTAGCCAGCAATAAGGCCGATGGGGGGCGATTTATAAAGCTTCAACTATGGCAATAAAATCCTCTTTTTTAAGTGATGCTCCGCCTATAAGTCCACCGTCAACATCCGGTTTTGAAAAGATCTCAGCAGCATTTGATGGTTTGCAGCTTCCGCCATAAAGTATGGTAATCTGCTCTGCACACTCTTTCCCATATTTTTCCCTGACTAAACCACGAATGTAGTGGTGCATTTCCTGTGCCTGGTCGGGTGTTGCAGTAAGTCCTGTTCCAATAGCCCAGACAGGTTCATAGGCGATAACAATTTTTTTCATCTCCTCTGATGAAAGAGTAAATAATCCGTCTTCCAACTGGCGTTTTACGACGATTAAATGTTTTCCGGCTTCTCTTTCCTCCTTTATTTCGCCACAGCAAAAAATAACATTCAATCCGCTATTAATTGCTAAAACTGTTTTCTTATTAAGAAGCCTGTCATCTTCGTGATAATAAGTTCTTCTTTCTGAATGTCCTATGATAACATATTGAGCACCAGTGCTTTTTATCATAGCTGCAGAAACTTCACCTGTAAAAGCGCCGGAGCTTTCCGAAGCACAGTTCTGCGCTCCAAGAGCCACCTTCCCAGGTTTCAGGATTTCGGAAACACCCTGGAGATGTATAAAAGGTGTGCATAAAATCACCTCACTCCCGGCAGGTGGTTTTTCTGAAAAATACTGTTCGATTGATTTTGCAAATTTAAGACCCTCTTCAAGGTTCATATTCATTTTCCAGTTACCGGCAACGATTTTTTTCCTCATATAATACTGCTTTAAGATATATTTTATTGTTTGGTAATCATTCCAATTACTTTTTCTTTTTCCGGCAGGTTCGCCCACGACCATTTCGCAATTATCGTACCTTCTTTTAATAATATATAACCCGGATTAGCCCTGATCATTGTTTTAAGTGTTGTTTCATCAGAACGGCAAAATTGGAGCCCGTTATTGAAGCTATTAATCTCAACTGATCCTGAGGCAGTTAGTATATAAAAATCAATATGATTGCCCAGACAGTAATATCCAAGCTCAAAACCTTTTACCAGTAACCCATGATCTGCTTCGTCCAGCTTTTTTGAAACCATAAGAACTGTGCATCCTTTAGATGATAATATCTGTTCAGTGATATCTTCATCATTCATGGTGGTTATATTGAAATCGTGAATAGGTGGTTGATATCCTTTAGAGACCAGAACAGATTTCTGATCAACAAATTTCCAGGTAGAATCGTTTACCGGGTAATTATCCAAATTGAATTCTTTTCTATCTCCATTCTTTTCGTAAATAAAGGTAGTTTCATATTTATCAGCTTGCTTACCTTCAGGTATAATCATTTTCTCAGGAATGTAAGTGCCTGTTCTATAAGGTAAAAAGTCAATAACTGGCAGATATCTCAGGTTATAAAAAATAAAAGCGACGAAAAAAACAATAATAATGGACGCTGTGACCCATTCCCTGGTGATGCCTTTATGAGGGGGAATTTCTTTTCTGCTTATAAAAAGAAAAATCACAGGTACGATTAAGAAAATATTCTTCAGGAATGTCTGCCAGTTTGAAAGGTGTATTGCATCGCCGAAGCAGCCGCAATCCGATACAGGGTTTGTCAGTGCAAGTATAAAAGTGAGTGGGGTGAAGATAAGCATCAAAAAAAAGACGATCCAGATACCTGTTCTAAATCTGAGATTAAACAGGACAGAAATTCCGCCGATAAATTCAAGTGTACATAAAAGAATTGTTAGCGGAAGGCAGAAATTATCGAGGAAAGCGATGTTAAATGCCTGGAAATAATCATGCAATTTATAAACTGTCCCTAACGGATCGATAGCTTTTACAGTACCGGAGAAAATAAATAACACGCCAACTATTATTCTGCTTATATAACTGAGTATCTTCATATTATAAAAGCTTTCTTTCGGTAATTATTTGAATAATAAGGCTGAATATTTTTTCCTGGGGGAGCATATTCCCATTCTTATCGCTGCAATTAACAATACACAGGCGGGTATCGGCCTCTGAAACTTTGATATACATTTCCCTTACTTTTTTCTGAAATGCAAGAGATTCTTCGTGAATATCCTTTGTGCCGTTTAAATAATTACGGTCATCACCGGTTCTTGATGATGACAGCTTTTTCTCGGTAAAAGAAAACGGGACATCGAGAAAGAAATTAAGATCGGGCCTTGGTATTGCAAAATGCCGGAATTCAAGATCAAGAATCCAGTTCATCAGCTTATTCTGATCTGAAACTTCATTGATCTTGGCACACTGGTAGGCTATATTTGAATATGTATATCTGTCGAGAAGAACAATGCTTCCTTTCATTAACCAGCTTCTGATTAACTCAGCAGCATCTTTTCTGTCTCCAGCATAAAGCATTGCCACAAGCCACGGATTGACTTCATTCAATGAACCAAATTCCCCTCTCAGGTACCTTGCGATCAGTTCTCCGAAATATGGTTCTTCGGTTCTTGGGAAATGAAGATATTCACAGATATAGCCTTTCTGTAAAAAATATTCTTTCAGCAGATTGATTTGAGTCGATTTGCCTGATCCATCAACTCCTTCAACGACAAAAAGTTTCATGTTACGGTTATAACTTTAAATACAAATGTAATAAGTGCAGGGCAAAGATGAAAACATAATAAAAGGAAGTTTCTCATAATTTCACTAAATTCGACAATTAAAAACTTTCATTTGCTTAACAAACCAAGATATATCAACGTCGGAGGAAAGCTGCTCGATCTCGCTGTTCCAAAGGTGATGGGTATAATCAATATAACACCCGATTCATTTTATAAAGGCAGCAGAGTTACTGAGGAAAAAGATATTGTGAATACTGCAGTCAGGATGGTTGAAGATGGTGCAGATATTCTGGATGTCGGCGGTTATTCTTCACGACCTTATGCGAAAGATGTTTCACCTGAAGAAGAAAAAAGCCGGGTTTTTAATGCCATCAGTCTTATACACAAAGAATTACCTGATACAATTATTTCCATCGATACTTTCAGATCTGAAATAGCATTAATTGCAATAAATGAATGCGGAGCGCAAATAATTAATGATATTTCGGGTGGAGAATCTGATGAAAATATGTTTAATGTTGTTCAGGCTCTTAATGTCCCTTATATAATAATGCACATGAAAGGGACTCCGGGTAACATGCAGGAAAACCCTCAATATGATGATGTTGTTGCGGACATTCTCAAATGGTTTAGCAGTAAAATCGTAAAACTTCAATCATCAGGTGTTAAAGACATAATTCTTGATCCGGGATTCGGATTTGGAAAAACAGTAGCACATAATTTTGAGATGCTTCAGCGTCTTGGTGATTTTACTGTTGCAGGTCTTCCATTGCTTGTGGGAGTTTCGAGAAAATCAATGATCTGGAAATCCCTTGGCATTACTCCTGATGAAGCTTTAAACGGTACATCTGTATTGAATGCTGTTGCCCTGCTTGGAGGAGCAGATATCCTTCGTGTACATGATGTAAAAGAAGCAGTTCAGACTATCCGTCTTATTGAACAGGTGAAAAATATCAGAGGAAAAACAAAGTCAAATCCAGATTTATAAAACAGAATGTTAGTACCGATCACAATTCTTGATATAATTGATATTGTACTGGTGGCAATAATACTCTATCAGCTTTACCGGATCATAAAAGGTACAGCAGCATTCGGCATATTCATTACTATTTTCTTCATCTATTTATTCTGGCTGATTGTAAAGGCTCTGAATATGCAGTTGGTAAGCTCTCTGCTGGGTCAGGTTATTGGTGTGGGAGTGATTGCCCTGATAGTTGTTTTCCAGCAGGAGGTAAGACGTTTTCTTCTTGTTATTGGCAACAGATATCTGAAAAACAGCAAGTTCTCATTTGCCAGATTCTTTTCCACGGTTAAAAATGAACCCGGAGGTCCGGCAATTGCAGAGGAAATTGTCAGAGCTACCGAATCAATGGCTTCTAAAAAAATTGGTGCTCTTATTGTCATTGGAAGGCAAAGCCGGCTTGGCCTTTTTTCGGAAGGTGGAGAGATATTGAAAGCACAGATAAGCGCCGAACTGCTTGAGACAATTTTTTTCAAAAACACTCCACTTCACGATGGAGCGGTTCTTATTGAAGATGGACAAATACTGGCAGCACGATGCCCGCTGCCTGTGACCGATCAGTTCAAATTACCTCCAAATCTGGGGATGCGTCACAGGGCAGCAATTGGTATGTCGGAACAAACTGATTCTCTTATAGTTGTTGTTTCTGAAGAGACAGGACGTATTTCAGTAGCAGATGCAGGGGAGATCCGTGAAAAAATTTCCCCTAATGAGCTGCGAAATATACTGCTGATGGAAAAAATCTGGTAATTTTTTTTGGGTGAGTGCTTTGCCTCACCCCCTCGTGTTCCCCTCTATCAGGAGAGGCATTATAATTTATACAATATCAGGTTCTCCGCATCCTTCACATAGATCAGATTTCCGGCAACAATGGGAAATGCATAAACCGGAGTTTCTGAAACTTTATATTTAGCAATTTCTGAATAAGCTGTTGGATCTGGTTTAAATACGATTAAATATCCTGTGTTTGGAAATCCGATAATCACAGAGCCACAATCCACAATTGTCGCAAACTCATTATTGGTGGCTTCATCGATCCATGCTTTCTGACCGGTAGAAGCGTTAAGACAATAAATTTTTCTCAGATCAGTAAACCCATAAAGAAAACCATCTTTGAGAACTGGTGTATTCCATTTTGCTCCGATCTCAGTATTGCTCCACAGCTCTTTGGTAGTAAATTGATTACCTTCTTTTACAACCTGGATGGCTTTTGTTCCTGCTCCTTGTCCGGTGTAATAAATTGTTTGTCCGTCGATATATGGGCTGACACAATTATAGTATCTCTGAAGCGGAGCTGCAGGTACCTGCCAGAGCAGTTTCCCATCTGCAAGGTCAACACCAATCAGGCTTTTTTCAGTGATAAGAACAAGCTGCTTTTTCTTATCGATTGTCATAACAGAGGGTGATGAATATGACGGCCCTTCGCCGGCATATTTCCATTTCTCATTACCGGTATTCAGGTCATAAGCAAAAAGTTGTCCTTTATCCTTTCCTCCCAGGTGAACAATGCACATTCCGTCAACCACAAGTGTCGACATTCCTGTAAAGAATTGAGGTACGGGGATTGAAGCATCTTCTTTTTTCCAGACCAGTTTTCCGTTTGCAGCGTCAAGACAAGTCACAATACCGGAAACGCCAAGAGTTATTATTTTACCGTTTGCCACACTTGGAGTGCTCCTTGGTCCGGGATGAGAGGATGGAGGCCCTGTAACCGGGGGTACCGGATATTTATAAATCCATAATTCTTTGCCGGTTTCTGCTTCGAGACAACGAATAACCTCAACGCTATCCTGACGGGTATGGAGGTAAATATTCTTACCTACGAGAACCGGAGTTGCATCGCCGGTACCAACTTTAACTTTCCACTGAAGTGCCAGTTCTGCAGGCCATGAAGCCGGTGCTTTGAAACCGGTTACTTTACTGTCACGTCCAATACCCCTGAATTGAGGCCAATCCTGTGAAAATAGATTTGCTGAAAAAATCAGCATCACGATCACAAAGCTGATAATCAGATTATTCTTTTTCATGTTTTTCTGTTTTTGAGATAAGTAAAATTACCTGATTTTCACCTTAATTACAATGTTTGCCTGCATTAAAAAATGTTAAACACCTGAAAGGAACTTTATTTTTTCACTAAACAGGTTCTTTTTATTAAGTTTGATCCGCTTTTATCAGACTAACAGTTTATGGAGAACTCTTTCATAGAAAATAAAAAAATCCTGATCACAGGAGGCACATCAGGCCTTGGGCTTGAACTTGTAAAATTATTTCTGAATAAGGGATACTACGTTGTCACCACAGGCAGAAAATCATTGACTTTACAAGGATTTGAAGAGAGATTCAAATTATATAATGTCGATTTCAGTGATCTTCAACTGACAGCCAAAACAATAAAGCAAATATGTGAATCTCATGAATTTGATTTTGTGATTAATAATGCCGGAATTCTCAGTCCTTATAGATATACTTCAACAAATGATGGACTGGAATATACTTACCAGGTGAATTTCCTTGCGCATCTGCTTATAAATGAGATTATTATTATAAAGCAGGCAGATGTTAAACCTCTGAAAATAGCTGCCATTACATCTCCTGTTTACAGATTAGCCAGGCATGTTTCAAAAAGTCATCAGAATGAATCAGAGTATAGACATATTATGACATATTCAGATTCCAAACTTTATGTTGCATTAATGTGCAGGCATCTTGCGGCAGCTTATCACGAAAGGAACTTAAAGACCTTCAGCTTTATACCTGGTATTTTTGGATCTGGTATTTATCGGATGCAGGGCAAAACATTCCACTTTCTTTACAGGATTGCAGCCCCATTTATGAGGAGACCTTCAAAAATTGCAATAGTATTGTTTGAAATTCTTACGGGAATGGAGCTTACCAATGGTGCAGTGTACAGCATAAGAAAGAAGAAAAAGCACCTCAGAAAATTCAAGACATCTCTGACTGATGCATTCTGGAAAGAGAACTATGATTTAATAGCTCCTTTTCTTCCCTGAGAAAGCCCTTTAAAATTTTTCCTGATTTCCTGTTTTCAGTGTTGCAATAACCAAATTTAATCCCTAAATTGATATTGTTCGTTGTTCCCTAATAGCTTGTTTGTTAATATATTTAATTTCAATTATTTATAAAATATATTCCGGTGCGCTGCACCTCTGTCATCTAAGACAAACATTTATCTACAAATATTATGGTGCTCCGCACCTTTGGCCTCCACGACAATTATGCATCTATATGGTGCTCTGCATCTTTGGCCTCCGAGACAATTATGCATCTATATGATGCTCCGCACCTTTGGCCTCCACGACAATTATGCATCTGCAAATAGTTTGGTGCTCCGCACCTTTGGCCTCCACGACAATTATGCATCTATATGATGCTCCGCACCTTTGGCCTCCGAGACAATTATGTATCTATAAGGTGCTCCTCACCTTTGGCCTCCACGACAATTATGTATCTATATGGTGCACCGCACCTTTTGAGCCTATTGCAATGCAGCAGAGCTGCAAGATATTTGTCGTAGAAATGTATTTGAAAAATAAACCATTAGGTGCAGAGCACCGTAATATTTAATCCCATTCACAAACATCGCTAAAAAATTCAAACAAGTATTCCTGGTTAAATTCTACATAATTCTTTTCAAGTATTTCTAAATATTCTTCTTTGAATGGCTTTTTTTTGTGATGTTCTTCCTGAGATAAAATATATTTTACCACTACGTCAATTTGTGAGCGGGAATGAGTAAAAGCACCATAACCTTTCTGCCACTCAAACTTAAATTTAGACAACCTTTTACCTTTAATCCATGAATTGGATGATGTTTTTATTTCTTCTACAAGATCAGGTATGAGTTGATTTACATTATATCCGATTAAGATATGTATATGATCAGGCATTGTACCTATTGCAAGCATTTTATGCCGATGATTTTGAACAATTCCTGTAATATACATCTCCAATTCAGATTTCCATTCTTTCCTTATCAGGGCATCGCGGTTTTTTACTGCAAATACCAAATGGAAATAACATTGGGTATAAGTATTTGCCATAGTGTTTAATAATTTAATTTTCGCAGAAACATGTCATAAAGATAGCTTGCAACTCCCAAATT
>JAPLEC010000040.1 GCA_026391515.1 Bacteroidia bacterium
TGTGCTCATTAGTTCGTTCCCTGTGACTTGACAGATTTAAAAGTCCAACCGCTAACACGGACAATAAAGTACATAAACTCGTCACAGTTTTTGCATACTGTTCCTACCTCCGTGACAGGAAGGTGGTAACATTGTAAGCGGACCGCTCACCTGCTTCCTATTTAAATCTTGTAAAGTGATAGTTAATCAACACATCCGTAAACTTGTACCGCGAAGCTCGTATAAGCCAGATAATTTGTACCAGGACGGCAAAAACTGCGCCCCCGTCTTCTCCGCCAGTCGGCGGATTCGTCGGGGCACGGCATGCCTCGCTTATTCCGGCCTCTGGAGCTTTGTACCCCGATTCACGGATATTGCCTCCCGGCCTTCATGCGCACTGACGCTCCCTCCGGTCGGTCAGTGCCTTCGGCTCAGCAACGTTTCCTTTTTTTATTGCCGGACCGTTAGCACTCATTCACAGCTAGTTGATTACCTATCTGGCATAGTTTTTGAATTATTAATTGTAAAATCGATTCCTGATGAAAAGCCTCACCTTTAAAATTTTTACATCAGTATTTCTAATAATTATGATAACTTTCCTTTATCAATGTGAAAAGGACAACTTCCTACATGAGTATCGCGACATTTATGGAAATTGGACAATAAGAAATATTTCCGGGGGATTTACAGGCGGGAGTATTGAACCAAATTTTGACATCCTTACAATAAGCCATCGAATGCGTTATTATATATATCGTAATGATACTCTTTTATCAAATGGATCAATCGAAATAATTAATGAGACCTCTGATTATTTAGAAATTGACTTCGTTTCAGATGACAATTTTTCGGGATTTATTAAAGGAAGCAAAATAGTGAGACTAAGTAATGATACTTTAGTTTTATCTGATAATTGTGCTGATTGCTATTCTGCATATTTTGTACGAAGTGAAACATATTCTAACGAAAATTATATTCAACCTAGGAAAAGACTTGATTTTCTAGAAGTATCTAATTATCCAATTGGATTTAATAAATACTGCACTTCAGTATATTTTCAAACTGAATTGTTAGGATTTATAACATGCTTTGATGGTTCAATTTTAAAAACAAGTGATGGTGGTAAAACTTGGAAACTAGTCGAAACCACTAATACTCTCCCTCTGTATGCGATTTCATTTATAAATGATGTCATTGGATTTGCAGTTGGAGGTCAGAGCAATTGTGGAGGGACAGGCTGTATAGTACCTGGATATTTGATGTTAAAAACTACTGATGGTGGAGAAACATGGGAGACAGTTCCTCTGCCTTATAAGATGGCTGACCTAAGTTCAATAAGATTTTATCATTCAAATTTTGGAATCGCAATCGGGACAGGAGCTAAACTTAAAACGAGTAATGGCGGACAAACTTGGTCCAGTTTTGCAAGTGATAATATGACCGCAGTGTATAATATATTCCTTTTAAATGATAATGTAGCTTTTCTTTCAGGACTTAAAGGTCAGCTGTTTAAGACAACTGATGCTGGAGAAACATGGAAATATATTGGATTAAAAACGGATTATTATATTCAAGGAGTAATGTTTATTAATGAACAAGTAGGATACATAAGCCTTTATAATAGTCTCATGAAAACAACTGATGGAGGATTGACGTGGAAAAGAATGGAATATGCACCTGTAGGAGTTAGAACCATGTACTTTTCCTCTGAGACTAACGGGGTTGCCTTTGGATCAAGGACTTATGCTAGTAGTGAATGGGATGTTTGGGATTCCTATTTTAATATCATGATTGATGGAAAGTGGTATGGAGATGAGAGAGTTACTTCCCATTGTACACCATTTTGTCTAAGTCCAAAAATCTATTATACAATAACTTACGACAACAAGGTCTCAATAATCAAACTTACAAATTGATAACAAAAAAACTAAAATAACGAGTGCTAACACGGACAATAAAGTGAATATGCTTGTCATAGTTTTTGCAAACTATTCCTGCCTTCATTCACTCAGCAACACTTACTTCCTTTATTACCGGGCCGTTAGGCTGCATGCTATAACGTAATATAGTTTACTAATTCTGTTTCTTAATTATACTGATGGTGACGCAAATATTGGCCGAAATCTTTCATCGGAGACAGATTCATCTAATTGTATTACTACATTTTACAAAAGAAGCAATGGAATATTCAATTTAATAACTGGTAATAATTTCATTCGCAACCCAGAGTACTTATTGATTAAAGAAATACCAGAGCCAAATAAAACCTACAAAATGGGTCCAATTACAGTAAAAACACGATCCTTGTATGAAGGTGACTTACAAATTACTTTCTTTCTATTTGAGGGTCAAAATCCATATAATTCTGGTGATACAATAAAAATTACTGTCCAGATTACTGATAATGATGACAATAAAAGCAATATTGCAGAAATGGGAAAAATATATTCATATTAGAATAAAAAAACACGACAGCCTAACACGGACAATGCTATGAAAAGCACCGTCCCGGGTTAATTCAAATTTAAATAAAAAATTCCTTTATTAACTTCTTAAAAAATCCTATAAAATCACGCTGCTATCTGCGATCAGTGAATAAATTCTGTCGCAATCACCTGTCATTTTTTATAGTAAGGGTGCGTATACTAAAATTTGTAATCCCTTCAGTACGATCAAACAACAATGGGGATTCAGTTATATTCTTACCAGAGAGGGAATAAGCCGTGTAAGTGCTGATGTGGGATTTATGTTTATTGCATATAATTTCAGGCGCATTTTAAATATTTTGGGACACGATCGGATGAAAGAGTATCTTAGGATACTTGCAACCTTATTTTTCGGCATATTCTGCACCTTTAAGACTAAATTCAGCCATTTTCAGACAACTGTTTGTATGTTATCAAATTGGATAGGTTTTTATCGGCTATCGTTAAAACTGGCTTTGATGCAATATAAAATTGCTTATCCAAAAAGGTTTTAAGACATACTCCCGTTAGGTGTCATAGCTTATCGTCCAGCCCAACTTATACAAAGAGAATATTATTTTATTTCAAACTTAAACAACTAATTTTATGAAAAAGACATCTTTGTTTATGACATTCATTTTAGTTTTATTGACGTCATTAATTCTGATTAATGGTTGTAAAGTTGAGTACAATAAAAATGATTATATGCGAAAGGTTTTAGGTAATCTTGAGGAGATAAAATCAGCAACTTATTTTTCTACAATGACAGTAAATCCTCCTGGGGATACCTTCACGCTAAATACTTATTATTATTTTAAAAAGGAGTTTGTGAATCCGGCTGATACATTT
>JAPLEC010000078.1 GCA_026391515.1 Bacteroidia bacterium
TTCCAAATAGATTTTTTCGGTCAAAGTTTTGCTAACTCAAATTTGACGTTTATATTTGCAGACCGAAAAGGAGGTGCCATAGCTCAGTCGGTAGAGCAACGGACTGAAAATCCGTGTGTCCCTGGTTCGATTCCCGGTGGCACCACAATCTCAAACTATAACCCCTTAAAGATCAACGATCTGCAAGGGGTTTTAAATTTTTTGTTGACGGAATTGTTGTCGGATTTTACAACATTCTCGTAATCAGACAAATACCGGGATTGAAATAAACTTGACTTCATTTTGATAAAAGTATAACTTTGATTGGAGTAGAAAATAAGTTCACTAATTCATTTATCCACCTATTTTGGTTTGATAAGGCATACTTTCAATACTAAAATATAGGGTCAGGCAGTATTATTTCAAATAAGATATGAAAATGAAAATTCAAAAAAGCGTCCTTAAAGTAGTATTTATCAGAAGAATAAATCTTAAAAGTATTTTATTGATTCTGCTTATTGTCATATTTCCAGCATGTAAAAGCAGGTTCAAAGGAAAGTCTGATGAAGAGCTTCGGCAAATGGCTCAGAAAATCTGCGACAACAATATTATTTTGGATTCTCATATTGATTGGCCGGAATGGATAATTGACAGTCCGGAGGATATTTCCGGTAGAACCACAAAAGGCGATTTTGACCTTGTAAGAGCAAAGAAAGGAGGTTTGAATGCTGCTCTGTCCGTTGCTTATATCAATTCCGTTTATGGCGTTGATAAAGGCCGTATTATGATTGATTCAATGCTGAATCTGGTCAGGTATTACGCAAAAAACTATCCTGATAAATTTGCCCTGGCTCTAAATCCTGCTGATGTCAGGAAGAATTTTGATAAAAAATTATTTTCATTGATCCCCTGTCTCGAAAATGGCTCACCAATTAGTGATAATCCGGGATATTTAAAATTCCTTAAAGATCAAGGCATTGCTTATATAACTCTTTGTCATAACAAAACAAATCAGATAAGTGATTCTAATTTTGACCAGGATCGTAAATGGTACGGATTAAGCCCTTTGGGTTCGGAAGTTATTAAGGAGATGAATCGTCTGGGCATCATGATTGATATTTCACATTCAACTGACAGCACTGTCTTTCAGGCCTTAAGATTATCTAAAGCTCCGGTTATTGCTACACATTCTTCCTGCAGATATTTCACACCAGGTTTTGAGAGGAATTTACCTGATACTTTAATTAAAGCCATTGCGAAGAAAAATGGAGTCATCATGGTAAATTTTGGATCTTTTTTCCTTGATTCAATCTGTATGAAAAACTGGATATACCTTTATGATAAATGGCAGGATTCGACCAAAATTGACCTGTCTTCAAAAGAAGGAATTGATTTCACACATGAGTATGGAAAAACTCATAAACTATATTCAGATTCAAAGCAGGTTGTAAATCATATTGATCACATTGTTAAGCTGGTTGGAATTGATTATGTTGGTATAGGCTCTGATTACGACGGAATAGAGAATGCACAACCATCAGATTTACTGGATGTATCAAGTTATCCGGTAATTGTTTTTGAATTACTTAAACGTGGTTATTCAGAGAAAGATATTAAAAAAATACTATCGGGTAACTTCCTCAGAGTCTGGAATGATGTATTAAAAATCGCTGATTCCATGAATTGAGGTTCAACCAGCTGCAAAAGATCAACACTGCATGACAATTAGATTACTTTAAGATTCTTTGGGTGCTATTGGCGCAACAATCTTAAAATGTGAACCCTTGTAAATCAACGAATTACAATGGGTTTTAAATTTTTTGTTGACGGAAGTAATGTCGGATTTTTAATGTACACATAATCAGACAAATACGCAAGTTCAACCATGATCATTATTTATTAAGGAGAATACTCAATTATAAACAGTCTTATATATTGAAGATGAATTTGTTAAAAGAATGGAATATAAATATCTATTTTTAGTGTAATTTTATTGAATCAAGATATAATTTTGATTACCAGAGGTATAAAGAAAAAATGCTTTTGTTAGCATAATTTGTAATGGTTAAATGTTCTTTTATTGCTTAAAAAACGAGTAAGAATCTAATTGTAAATTATTTATCAAACATCTGGAGGAAGCCATGGAAAACATAATTACCAATTCTTTTGACAAGTCTATGATGATGGAATGGATTAAAAGAATGTCAGGTTTCGGTGAGAGACGGGCAGGTAGTCCTGCTGGTCATAAGAACGAAGATTTTCTGATGGAACAATTAAAGAGCTTCGGTCTTGAAGCTGTTCATAAAGAACCTATTCCGATTATATATAGGGAAACACACAAAGCAATTCTTGAACTTGACGAAGGTGAAGGTTTCAAACCATTAAATGCACAATGGATACCATTCAGTGCCTATACTCCGGACCAGGGAATAGAGGGAAATCTGGTTTATGCTGATCCCAAAAAAATCTCACAGGGTAGTGATTGGAAAGGGAAGATTGTACTGACAGATATCTCTTTCCCTATGCTAGATGTGAAGCAGATAGCAAAATTTTCACTTGGCCAATATGATCCTGATGGCACATTGATGGATATTAAGCATCCTGCGACCTGGGTAAGAATCAATTGGCATTTTTACCAAAAAGCATTTAAAAAAGGAGCTGTTGGTTTTATTGGAATTCTAAAAGACCAGCCTGGAGGGTCTTATCGGATGTATGCACCAT
>JAPLEC010000004.1 GCA_026391515.1 Bacteroidia bacterium
AGAAACACCTGCCTACTTACAAGCATTGCCCCGCCATTTACAAAAGGCAGATATGTGTTCTCGTCATATATATCTTTCTGCCTGTCAAGCCCATAATCTATCTGGAAGCCTTTGCCTTCAAAATTAACCATTCCGCCAACAAAATCAATGGTTTTGCCGTCCATTGAAAGTACTTTAGATCCCGCGCAGACAGTCTCTTTGTCCTTATAAACATGTTTGGCAAGCTCTATGAGCCAGTTTGCATCAACTTTTGTATCATTGTTTAAAAAAGCAACATATTCTCCGTTTGCTGCCGCCGCTCCCTGGTTGTTTGCAACAGCAAATCCTTTGTTGAAGTCATTTTTTATTACTTTGATTTCAGGATAGTTGCCGGCAAGAAATTGGACCGAACCGTCTATTGAGCCATTATCAACCACTATTACTTCAAGCCTGTCTTTTGGATAATCAAGGTTTTTGATACTATCAAGGCAGGTACCGAGATAATCTTTACCGTTTAAATTGACTGTTATTATTGAAATGAGAGGATATTGAAAAATATTTTCCATGCAGTTTGCTCCTTTTTTTAAATTATAACAAACAATTTAATATAAACAATAATTAATGCTAAAATAGACGCAATGAGACCAATTAAGATTACTTTCTTAACTGACAGGATGATTAAAGGCCATGGCGTTGACCTTGTGGTGGACAGCATAGCTGATGGACTTTCAAAAAAAGGATATACCTGTGAAGTTTATGCTAATGTTGTTGATGAAACTTTTGCAAATAGAACATCGTATAAAATATATAAGCTCCCCGGCGTGGGGCTCACAAATTTCTTGGTTCTTGAGCGTAGAATAAGGAAGTTTGCAAGTTTCTTTAACAGCAGGGATACTGATTTATTTATAATACAATCTTTTCCGTTTTACAGCCTTATCCCATTACTTAAAAAACCTGTACTTGTTGTTGATCATGGCGTTATTTCAGTTGCCGGCCTGCCGTTAAAAAGGAAGATCTACTATAGGTATCTTCAGTACAGCCAGAACCTTTCTTATTTCAGGAAAGCAAAAAGAGTAATAATGGTTTCAAATTACCTGCTTAACCTGCTTCCCAATCATATAAAGAAAAAAGCTTCTTTCATTTACAATGGCATAGACCATTACCAAAATGAAACAGTAGCCAGTGGTGATATCTTAAGATTCAGGCAAAGTCTGGGAGTTTCTGCGCAAGACGTCCTGCTTTCATATGTAGGCAGGTTAAACCTCACAAACCAGCCATACAAGGGACTTGCAGAGCTTGCAGATATCTATCAGAACGTGTCAATAAATGACGAAGAGTTTTTAAAGAACCAGGGAATACTTTGCGCAAGCAATGTTGAAGAAGATATGATGCCGCTAATATATAGCGCTTCTGATATCTACACTACTTGTTCCCAATGGGAAGGATTCGATTTGCCGGTCGGGGAAGCCCAATATTTTGGCAAGCCTTCAATCTGTTATAACATTGGCGCTCATCCTGAGATTTTACTGGATGGAAAAACCGGTTTTATTGTCCCTGAGATTTTACTGGATGGAAAAACCGGTTTTATTGTCAGTGATAAAAATGAGTTTACCCAAAAAGTAAAAGTCCTTGCCGCCAGTAAAGAATTGCGGGAAGAGATGGGTTCTGCAGCAAAAGAATTCATACAAAAATTCACCTGGCAAAACAGCATTGACAATTATGACGGGCAAATAAGAAAAATATTAAATATCGGCCCGGATGAAAAATTATTGCCGCCAGTTATAAAGGCAGAAGAAACAAAAACGGCAATCAAAAAAAAAGTTACTGTGTTGATAGTTAATTATAATTCTTCATACCCCTGTCTTAAGGAATGCATTGATTCTTTTAAAGAACAAACTTATAAAAACATAGAACTATTAATTTTTGACAATAATTCCCAAAACAACACAATTGATTTGATCAGGAAAAATTATGATGGCTTAAAGATCATAAATTCTGAACAAAACCTTGGCCTTGGCGAAGCGATAAACCAGGCGCTTAAAGGCATAACCAGCAAATATGTTTTGATTTCAAATTTTGATGTAACTTATGACAAGATAGCCATAGAGGAATTTGTTGAACATATCGCTACCCTTGATAATAAATATGTAGGCCTTGCACCCAAAATCAAGCTCTATTACCAGAAAGAATATATTGAAAGCGTTGGAGTTTATATAGACAGGAATTTTTATCTTGGTTATAACGGAATTGGGCAGCTGGATTTAGATCAATATAACA
>JAPLEC010000158.1 GCA_026391515.1 Bacteroidia bacterium
CTTTTTCAAAATCTGATAAAGTAAGATTGTCATAGCTGAAATTCATGTTTACGGGGAAACGCATAAAATCCAGATTAATGCCGTCAATATCATGTTTAAGATATTCGGATAGATCAGTCAGAACATACTTCTTCACTTCCTCATTTGAAAAATTCAGACAGGGTACCGTATCTCCCTTTATATTAATTATGAACCATTCTTTCCTGATCTGAGGTTTATGGGCGCCGGGGTTCTCTGCACCGGGGCTGTAAACAGGATGCAGCTTCATACCCCTATGATGAGCTTTGACAATTAACGTATCCAGCAATTTAAATGAAGATTCCCTGAATCTAAGATCCTTAAGGTTATTAAACCAGAAAAGATGTGTAATATGAATCTGTTCATATTGCAAAAACAGACTGTCAATATACTCAACTGTTTCGCGGGTGCATTCATTTGAAGGAGCACTGAACCATACTGCTCTTATTTCCTGATGATCGCGATGCTTACAGGATACTATCAAAACAAATATAGCCAGCAGGAAGGATACCACCTTCAATCTGCTTCTGCATTTTCCTTTGACTGACATAGCGCTTCTGGCAATAAGCTTGATTAAATAAGAACTTATGATGAAAAAGGATGCCCTTTGAATGTCAATGCCCGATGCTCCGGGCGGAATTAAATACTCCAGCTTTCAGAGTATCTCTCATTTCTTTATTTAATGAATACCCGGAGAAGAATACCATCCCTTTGGCTCCCAGCTTCCTTGCTATTATTACTTCCCTGTAAATCAAATCTTTTGTAATATCATTATGAGAGGTATGGATACCGATCCCGGGATATACATTGCATTTCTTACCGGCCGCATTCATTGCATTCTGCAAATATTCCCTGAAAAGATCAAGGTTATTCGTATAAAGCATCGGACAGATAAAATCCACAAGGCCTGTATCTGCCCAGTACCCCCACTCCTGCCCGATCAGGACTTTTGATGTTTCAAGGTCGGGGAAAACATCAGCGCCCAGTACGACTGGTTTCCCGGAAGCATCTATTGCCGCTTTGATCTCAGTTACCAGTTCGGTAACTTTTTTCGCGTTCCATTTAATCCATTCGCACCAGATCATGCTTCCGCAATCGTGAGATACTTCCAGAGGGGTGTAATTAAATTCCTTTTTGAACTCATTGCATGTTATACTGTCATAACTGTACATCTGAGTGATCGGAAAACGGATATAATCAAGATGAATACCATCAACATCGTATTTAAGTACCGATGATATTTTATCGACCCAGTATTTTCTCACCTCAGGATTTGTAAGGTTATAGTTAGGCAGGTACTTACCCTCCATATCCCGGATAAGCCAGCCAGGGTTTTTGGAAAGTTCATTTTCAAGGTTCAGGTTATGGACTTCACTATTCCAATTTCCCTGTAAGCGTCAAACAGACTATCAATTTGTTTAACAGCTATATTTTCGTCCAGGCTGAAGAGCCCGGGATGCAACCATACTCCCCTCATTTCAGGTTGAGTCCCCTGCTCTTTTCCGCAACCTGCCAGGAGTATCAGTATTAAAGTAAAAAGGATCGGGTGACCTATGTTTGTTCCAGAAGATTTCATTTAATTCCAGATTTTAATTAGTGCATTGGATGCTGAGCAAAGAAAATTAAATTAACGGTTAAGCAAAAGCCAGCTCCTATACAAAAATAAGTAAAAATGAAAACTCCTGTCATTTATCCATTTTCATTAATTTTATTGAAATGAAGGATAGTAAATATGTGTTAAATAATTAAAGTATATTTCCTTGCAGATTTCGGAGACGGCGATCCGCCAGCTGGCGGAGAACACTCTTCCCCTATATGAGGATGAGAGGCATTGCAAGCCGTAGCTTTAGCGAAGGCTTGGCGAGAGGGCGAGAAATGGAGAAAAAGCTTAATAAGAATTCTGTCCCTTATAAACCCGTGAATTATAAATTGTGTTCAGGTGGCCATCCCAGGTAAGCTTACCGGGTTCTAATCCCGTAATTGTAGCTGAAGCATGAGTATCTGAACTTACTGTCATCCAGACATCATAATTGCCAAGATTGGTAAGCAGACTAAAATGTAAGGTGTAATATAATTTGTCAGCATTTTTAGATAATTCCCACGTACCAACGGTTCCTTCAGCTGTGACACCTCCGACACCGTTATACCCCAATCCTGAGTTTACTCCGGTTTGCAGGATACCTCTTGAGCCATCGACCTTTATAAAGTTGAGACTTGAAACTACTGGCAGCCTTTGACCATATTTATTCTGCAGATAATCCGCTTCAAGCACAAAGGTTCTTCTATTCAGCATAGTATCAAGTATATGATAGTTTGTAACCATTTGTGCTTTTCTTACCTCTTTCAGCTCCTGACGGGTTAATTTTTTTTCCTGAGCATTACTATTTTGAAATGTCAGGAATAATCCGAATACCAGAAGGAGGCTCGCTGTTTTTAATATCATTGTTTTCATAACCTCTTGCCATTTAGTCTTAATATAATGCACAAATTATATACCACATTGATTTTATGCGTACTCATAAAACTATTATTTAACATAATTTTATGATCTGACGATCAGATATAAGTCAGTGAAGAGGTGGTAAAAGATATCAATCTAAAAGATCACCGCAGTTACTCCGGCCTGATCAACTCTTAATAAATGTGTCCCTTAATTTAATCTTTAATCAATCCAATCCATACAGGTTAATATCGTATTCTCCTGACAGATCAGAGCAAAATCATAAGCACCGAGCAGATAATATGTCCCGGAAGGGACATCAGAAGTATTGATTTCATAGTTGATAGTCTGGGTCCCTGCTGTTACAGCCATGAGGTCAATAATAAGCCTCTTGACATATCCGTTGGTTATATCCGCATCATTGTCAATGAATACGTAGCAGTATGCCTGAGTGATCGAACTTCCTTCCGTCGTACGGAAACCGTTAGTATAAGTCACCTTGCCGCTTAAAATACCATCGTCTTTATCTTTATCTTTTTTGCATCCGGAAAAGGTAAAAAGCATCACAAATAATGTTAAATAAACCCATTTGTGCTTAAATAAAAGGAAATTTGTTAACTGGTTCATGTCTATCTTACTTTAAAAATTATTTGATTCGTCAGATTGAGTAATTATAAATGTTATATAACAAGCAATACCCTGGAAATAGCAACTATTAATTACCATTTTACCAATTCTTTGTTAAAGATACTATATGTTTTTAAATAATGAATCTGTTTTGCGGACCATTCAAATAT
This sequence comes from Bacteroidia bacterium, assembly GCA_026391515.1. GTDB lineage: Bacteria > Bacteroidota > Bacteroidia > Bacteroidales > VadinHA17 > LD21. The sequence goes on from JAPLEC010000158.1 coordinate 3,256, forward strand.
CCTTCTGCGCTTCCTGCTTTATCTCACTCCGCAAAAAAAACGTAAAGAGGAGAAAATACTATTCATAAATATTGTACTGTTTTTCAGCATACGCAGTCTAATTTTTTGCCGTACTTATCACCGCATGATAATCTGCAATTTTTGAATAGGCTGCACAGCTGTTGAACTCACGTTTCATACAATCGAGGAAGAGCTGCTCCATCTTCTTCCTATCGTTCTGATATTCAGGCTTATCCAGAACATTTTCAGTTTCAAGAGGATCTTTTTCATAATCATAAAGCTCTCTGGCAATAACAAGTTTCTCATCATAGGGCATCCAGGTGCGGAAGCCTTTTGACATCCAGACTGTATAACGGAAACGACTGGTACGGATGGAATATCCCATTATGGCATTACCACGGGGATACTGACTCAATGCATATTCCTTTATTTCAAAGGAAGGATTCTTAATTGCAGGCACCAGACTTTTTCCATCGAGATATTCAGGTTTTGGAATATTGATGAGATCGCAAAGTGTCGGATAAATATCAGTAAACTCTGAAACTGTAACCAGCTTTATTCCTGCCTTTTGTCCCGGAATGCTCATCATTAGAAGTGTATGAGTTGCCTGTTCAAAATTGGTGTGCTTGTTCCATAAGCCATGATCTCCCAGGTGCCAACCATGGTCGCCCCATAGAACTATAATGGTATTCTTGCGGATCCCCAGACGGTCGAGCTCATTAAGCAAAGCCATTATCTGGGCATCGGTATAGGACATCGCAGCATAATAACCGTGGATCAGCTCTTTTTGCTTTTCAACAGGCAAATGATTAAGTCCATTTTCCGAATAACTGTTGAACTGAGGAATATCCGAATAGTTCTTCAGCTCTCCTGAGACATGGTATGCGACATCCGGACTGTTAAGCGCTTTTTTCTGAAAGGATGCAACTTCAAACTCATTCCTGTCGTAGAGATCCCAGTATTTTTGGGGTGCAACGAAAGGAAGGTGCGGT
>JAPLEC010000102.1 GCA_026391515.1 Bacteroidia bacterium
AATTATAAAATCAATCCTCTGTGGCTCTCTGTGCTGCTCTGTGTCTCTCTGTGTACCCAGCTGGCGCGAATTTAGCAAAGCGTAATCCGTGCCTAATATAAGCCAGTTTATAGGCACCGATTAAAAATCGGCGCCAGCAGTGAAAAGAATAATTTTCTAATGCCATTTAAATATTTTCAACCCTGCTGCAAAAAAGATTACTCCTATTGTGATAAGTATTAAAAATGGGAATGCGATCTGCGAATATCCTGCCCCTTCATTAAAGATGCTCCTGATGCCATCGGTAAGCATTGTCAAAGGTAGTTTTTGAATTATCGGAATGCTCCAATCCGGAAAATTGTGGTAGCTGAAAAAGATGCCCGACAGAACCATCATCGGCATATTGACCGCGTTAATCAAACCATTTCCGACTTCAGTGTTTGAAGTATGGGATGAGACAAAAACAGCAATGCCAGCAAAAGCAATATTCCCGGCAAGAAACAGCAAGATCATTGCAGAGATGCTCCCCTGGATAGTCATGTTAAATACAAGAATTGCAAATATGAGAAGCACCAATGCTTCAAGGAAGTTCATTGTTACTCTGACAGTTACTAAAGCAATCAGGAAATGTGACTTTTTCATCGGAGTAGCTACCAGGCGGCGGAGCAGCTTTTTAGACCGTTTTTCAATTATCCCATAGCTTATACCCCACATAGTCGACATCATTACACCCAGAGTGATAAGACCGGGTACCAGGAAATCAATATACCGGGTTCCCTGGACTGTAAGGGGTTTAATCTCTGCTGTGTTTTTTGCAGGAAAAATTTCCCCGGATCCAATTACAGGACTAAGTTTCAGATAAGTCAGCTCGGCATCTGAATTCAAGGGATCAAAATGATATTCGGTTTCTCCGTCATTGCTGGCAAGAATAAGATTGACGGTGCCTCTTTTAAGAAGGACCATTGCATTCTCCCAGTCAAGCTCATAAAACAGAAAAGTTGAATTGCCCAGCTTATCATCTTTTATTTTAATCCTCCATTGATAATCATTTTCTTGTATGTCCTGATTTTTTTCACATTTGTTTTCAAGGAAATTAAAAATTGCTGAACTGTCGCGAACAGATGTATCAGGAATTTTGATCACTGCAACTTTCCTAATGACATCAGCTTTCTTAGTGAAAGCAAATCCGAGTCCTAGCGACATCAGTATTGGAAATGCAATACCCCAGAAAAGAACTCCCGGTTCCCGGATCAGTTCGCGGAAGTAAGCAGAGATAAGCAACCATAACTGGTTTAATCTATTGAACTTACTCATAAATCCTCCTCCCTGTTAACGAAACAAACAGATCATCAAGAGTTCTTGATTCTACAAGCAGCTGATCAAGAGTGCCTTCCCGCAGGATTACTCCATTGTCCATTATAATTATGTAGTCACAAAGCTTTTCAGCCTCCTCCATATAGTGTGTAGTCAATATCATTGAAGTCTCTGATACCTTTTTTAGCTTCTGCAAAATATCCCATATCTCACGACGTGCATTGGGATCGAGTCCTGTTGTAGGTTCATCGAGAAGCAGTATGGAAGGAGTATTGATGAGAGCAATTCCGATCGCAAGCCTTTGTCTTTGTCCACCGGAAAGATTAACAATATATGATCTTCTTTTTTCTTCAAGTCCTACGATATCAATTATCTCGTTTACTCTTTCTTTTCCAAGATTGAAAAAGCTTGCAAAAAGCTGCAATGTCTCAGTCACTCTGAGCTTATCTATAAATCTTGTTTCCTGCAGAGAAAGACCAATAATGCGGTGAAGCTCATCTTCATTACCTTTCCAGTGCTTACCCATAATTGTGATTTCACCCTTATCAGGTTTCTGAATCCCCTCGATCATTTCGACAAGGGTGGTTTTGCCAGCACCATTTGGACCAACAAGTGCAACGAACTGACCTTTAGGAATATTAAGACTTATTCCCTTAACAGCCTGAACAGTTTTAAATGATTTCCAGACCTCTTTTACTTCTATGACATTATTCCCGGTCATTCTAAAAAAACAGCCGAATTTAAGAAATGTTTTTATAAAATGGCACAAAGGTACAAAAGCGCAAAGGTGCAAAGGCTTAACGGTGTTATAAACATAATTCCCCCTTTGAAGAGCCTGTCCCGCGTAGCTTTAGCGGAGCGGGAGGGTGAGGGGGATGTAAGTTAATTGTAACGGATTTGCATAATCCTTATATTTGAAATTATTAATTATTTTGTACCGAATAACCTGTCGCCGGCATCTCCCAAGCCTGGAACAATATATCCGATATCCACACTGCCGCCGGTAGCAAGCATCGGGTCGAGGATCATAACCACTGCATCTGCAAGATTATCAGGGAATTTTGAATAGTATGTGTTGGGTTCAAGAGTTTCATGATCGCGATAAATTCCGATATGTCCGATTCTTGCAGAAGGAATGAGATTTGAGATTCCATTAACCATACCGAGTCCTGCTCTTAAAACCGGGATCAGGACAACG
>JAPLEC010000395.1 GCA_026391515.1 Bacteroidia bacterium
GCAAATAAGCCAATAGCCATTCCTAATTGAGTCATGGCTGAGTTGAATACTATTGGCAGCATAGAACCAAGAATGAAAATCACTATGCCCATCAGGAAAAAGCTGAATACATACCTTGGCTTTTTCGAATACCTGTAATAAACTACCCGGATAAGAAGGAAAAGAAATACCAGGTTTATTATAAACCTCTCGATAATAGCCCAGAATTCCGGGCTATTCAGATTGAAAAAATCTTTAAACATAATCTTGATATTTTAAGGTTAAAAATTCTTACAGTTGTTTAAGAATACATCGAGGATCTTTTGCTTTCCTGTATATTGATTGAAAAATCGTATTGTTCGAAAGATTTTCTTTATTTATAGTAAATATATGAAATGTTGTGATTCAAGTTAATAAAAAGGTAAAAAAATTAGGCATACGAGAATACTCAGTCGCGCAGCCTGTTTGCAGCTTAAAGTATTTGAAAAAGGTCTTAAGCCACGTCGTGGCGGCCTGTTTTTATTTATTTGACTTATATCCTAAACTTTCCTAACTTTATCAAAATGAACAGATACCATGGCCAGTCTTATCCAGGGATACGAATATGACATCTGCCTTCGCAAAGCTACGGCAGACAAGTCTTTATCAGCTCCCGCCAGAAAAATAATAAAGAAAGAGGGGGAGAAGGCGTGAGGGCGACAAGGGGAGACAATGAGCTTGATGACCATAGGGAGGAAATCCCGAGAATCGGGAGAAGTGACCGAGTTCCGCGAAGCTGAAGCAGGAGAGCGAAATAGTTATGCCTAACAGCCAGCAATATTATCTGTTATGCTAAACTCGATGGGAATATTAATAGTGGATGAAATACATTCCCCCCGCTCAAAAATGTCAATGTCGTCTTCTTCATAAAACCAATGAATGACGAGCTCCTTTCTTTGCTGAAGAACCTGAGAAATTTTCCTTAATATAGAAGTTATAACTAATGTATTAAAGCTGTTTAGAAATTCCAACGCAATAATAACCTTAGTTAAATCAGCAGGATTGAGCAGATACGCATCAATCCAGTTAGTTATTTGTTCAGGAACCTTTTCCCTGCTTTCATCCATTGCCCTTCCTTTTATCTTAATTATTCCCTCAGGATTAAGAAAAACTTCAGGAGTGACCCTTGTCGGTAAAATATGAACTTTTTCTAAACTCATTTCTATAATTAAAAATAGTATAAAAATCTCCAAATATCAAATTTCTGAAATAAACTTCAATTGAGCAAACTTTTAATTAAATCGATGAATTTTAAATTGAATTAAATAAAATTGATTTCAACCTAAAAAGGGTGTAATTTTGCCATAATTCATGTTTAATGGTTAAAAATAAAGCTATAACAGATGACTTTTTTTGACCTGAACAGATTATTCAGATTAATATTAGTTTTTCATATTATAAATTAAATTCGTACTTTCCACTTTTTCTGAATTATGAAAGCAACGCCCTGCCTGATAACCTTATTGACTTTCTCTCTGATATTCAACTCAGTATCAGCACAAAGCTACCAGTTCAAAGGGAAAATCACTGATTCAAAATCCGGCGAACCTTTGATTGGTGTCTACATTACTATCCAGAACAATGTACAGGGAACAGTCACAGGAAACGACGGTTCTTTTGTGCTTAAAACCAATACTCCACCGCCCCTGGTATTACATATTTCGTATGTTGGTTTCGTGCCCCAGGATATTGAAATGACAGGTACAGCCAAAGTCCTTGACATAAAAATGGAAGAGCAATTTTTATTAGGGAAGGAGGTCGTAATCTCTGCCAGTCGTATCGAGGAGAATATTTTAAGGTCGCCGGTCAGCATAGAGAAAATGAATTTGCGCGACCTGAAGCAAATATCCGCAGCTAACTTTTATGATGGTTTATATCAGCTGAAAGGGGTCGATATGAATGTACATGGACTTACTTTTCAACTGCCCAATACCAGAGGATTTAACGATTATACAAATTACCGGATGAACCAGATTATTGATGGTGTTGAGAACCTTTCACCCGGATTGAGCTTTTCTGCCGGTAATATTTTTGGATTGTCGCAAATTGATGTTCAAAGCCTGGAAATGGTGGTTGGGGCTTCTACCGC
>JAPLEC010000020.1 GCA_026391515.1 Bacteroidia bacterium
CATCCCTTCGAAACCCTGTTCTATAATTCCGCACCGGTAATCGGCCATTCCCCTTACAGAAAAAGTGTAATGACGGGCTTTACAATTCTGCAGCATAACCTTGCCGTTCCTGTCATCTATGTTTACAAGTGCAAATGAACCAACCGGCAGGGAGTTAAAGAAACTCTTCTTTGCTGCCAGGTATTTATCAAAAGTTTTATGATAATCGAGGTGATCGTGAGTAAGGTTAGTGAAGATAGCACCGTCAAATTTCAATCCAGCAATTCGCTGCTGATCAGCCGAGTGGGAACTTACTTCCATAAATACAAAGTCGCATCCCTCCCTGACCATTTCTGATAACAGACTGTTCAGCTGAACAGGATCAGGTGTTGTATGAGTTGCCGGAAGTTCCTTACCATTAATATAATTGCAGACAGTAGAGAATAGCCCGCATTTATAGCCTAATCGCAGGAACATCAGGTACAGGAGAGTTGCAATAGTTGTTTTACCATTTGTGCCTGTGACACCCACCAGCTTAAGTGAAGATGAAGGGTTTCCGAAAAAGTTTGAAGCTGCGAATCCGAGTGCTCTTGCAGAATCACCGGTTTTTATCCAGCAGACACTTTTATCCGGATTCTCAGGAAGGATTTCGCAGATAACAGCTGAAGCCCCGGATGTAACAGCTGCATTAATAAAATCATGACCATCAGATTTATATCCTTTTACAGCAACAAAAAGTGATCCACCGGTTACCTTACGGGAATCAAATTCAATATTTGAAATAATTGTACTTCTTTCTCCGGTCAGAGAAATAATATCAATCCCCTTTAATATTTCTTCAATCTACATCATTTCACATATTCATCTCCAGTGAAACCATTGTTCCTTCATAGTACCGGGCACCATGTTCAGGAGACTGCCTCAGCACTCTTCCTTTACCGCTGTATCTTACCCTGAGTCCCGAGTTCTCAAGAAGATAAATTGCATCCCTGAGGCTCATCCCTCTGACATCCGGTACGAGTCCATCGAGCATCTTCACCCCGGCCAGTCTTATAGTATCACCACTTTCACGGGTAGCTACCCAGTCATCATCGGCAGTTCGTTTGTATCGTACATTCAGGTTTCTTAGTACTTCGTTAATATCTGCCCTGTAGCCATTTCCGGCCTCCGGAGCAGTCAGCTTTATATCTTCTTTATTTTCAGGTTTGTAATCGCGGAAAAAACTTGTCGCATAAACTTTATCAGAAATCTCTTTGAACACCGATCCGGCAACCAGGTTTCCATAATAGACCCCGTTTGAAGGAGCGTTAACGACTACAATACAGGAGTACAAAGGGTTCTCTGCAGGAAAATATCCTACAAAAGAGGCCTGGTAAGATATCCTTGCACCCTGCCTGTAACCATATTTATCCTTGGCTATCTGTGCAGTACCTGTTTTTCCTGCTATTCTATAATTGGAATTTTTAAGGTTTGTTGCGGTTCCGTGTTCAACGACCCCCTCCATCATCTTCTTTGCTTTCTTTATTGTAGATCGGGATGCAATCGAATTAATGATGACGTCGGGTTTATAGCTTTTAATGACAGTTCCGTTGCGCAGGATGGCAGTCACAAACCGCGGACGCATCATCTTTCCATCGTTTGCTACGGCATTATAGAAAGTGAGTATCTGCAATGGCGTCATCAGTACTTCGTAGCCATGCGACATCATCGGGAGAGAAAGGCCTGACCATAGCTTATCTCCCGGATATCTTATCAGAGGGTCACCTTCACCTTTGATCTGGATGTCAAGTCTTTCATTCAACTTCATAGCATAAAGCCGGTTTACAAAATCTTTCGGATTATTCTTATAATGTGCATAGATCAGTTTTGAGGTACCTACGTTGGATGATTTCTCAAAGACTTGCTTTACAGTGAGCTTTCCGTAACCTTCTTCTTTAGTATCTTTTATTACCTTGTTGTAAAACCTGACACTCCCATTTCCTGTATCAACAACATCGCCCGTATCTATCACACCATCTTCTATTGCAGCCATAAGCGAAGGAAGCTTAAATGTCGAACCGGGTTCCGTGCTTTCTGCTATTGCGTAATTATATGATTCATGGTAGTTTCCGTCATTACCCTGTTCGAGGTTTACGATTGCACGGATATCACCTGTTTCCACTTCCATTACTACAGCACAGCCATGGTGAGCATTGTGCTTTTTCAATTTATTCATCAGAGCTGTTGATGCAACATCCTGCAGATCAATATCTATTGTAGTGACAACATCATTGCCATCTCTGGAATTCACGCTGCTGGCATCATCAATTGTGATCCAGTCGCCGCCTGTAAGCCTCTGCTTGACAACCACACCGTTTTTTCCGCCAAGGTCTTTATCGTATGAGCCTTCAATTCCAACTTCGGTACCTTCGCTACCAAGGTTCAGGTATCCGATGGTGCGGGCAGCAAGTTCATTGTTTGGAAGAATTCTCCTGTTCTCTGCCTGGGCTACCATCCCACCTTTGTACTGTCCTTCCCTGAAAATGGGCAGTTCTTTCAGCTTCTTTAGTGTCTCATAATCAACTTTTCGCTGTATCAAAAAATAACGATCACCTCTTCGTCTTGCATCAGTGATTACAGCTTTCCATCCGGCAGCTGATCTGTCTCCAAGAAGCTTTGCCAGACCAGCTGACAACCCGTTAATCCCATTTGACCAGGTCTGTGCTGACATTCCGGTACTCCTGGTATCCATATAGATTGTATAGTAGGGAACTGAGCTTGCCAGCAGGCGCCCGTCGAAAGCAAGTATATCTCCCCTGTCGGCAGGCAGCTCGGCTGTCTTGTAAACATATTTTTCGCTCATTGCCGACCATTTGCCATGCTGAACAACCTGGAGAATGAGAATGCGGACGAGAATAGCAACAGCCAGCAGTGCTATTGCAAAATATACAATGCCGCTACGCCACACTATCTCGTCTCTTATTGCCATACCCTTATTTTTTATCTACCAGTAATTTGTAGGGAGGAGTCTTCAGCTCTTCCAGGTTAAGTCCTTTTTCTTTCACAAGCCTGAAAACTTCTGATTGTCTGCTCAGATACATCAGGTCGGCAGATGTGGAAAGAGATTCAGCCCTAAGTTCCTTTACTTCACGTTGAAGCCTGGTAGTTTCGCGTGTAATCTTTTCAGCATGAAACCTGTTACCGATATAGATTGCTGCAAGAAGGGTCAAAAGCAGAACATACCAGAGATTTTTTAAAATGATCTTTTCAGTGACCATGCTGCCGCTCAGGAGCTCCTTCAGAAAGCTCCCTGTCTTAACCTGCCTTTTTTCGGTTTTCTTGTTATCTGTCATCGTCTAGATCTTCTCTGCAATTCTTAATCGTGCGCTCCTTGACCGATTGTTTCTTTCAATCTCTTCGGCTCCCGGAGTAATACCTTTTTTATTGAAAACCCTGAATGGAGTTTCCGGATTTCCGTAAAAATCTTTTTTGGTAATTCCCTCAAAATTGCCCGACCGCATAAAATTTTTTACAATCCTGTCTTCAAGTGAATGATAGGTTATTACTACAAGTCTGCCACCTTCGTTAAGCATTTCGAGAGCCTGAAGCAGCATCTCTTTAAGGAAATCGATTTCATGATTTACACTGATCCGCAGTGCCTGGAATACTTTTGCATAAAATTTATTCTCCTGTCTTGCTGGTGCAAGTTTGCCGATCACTGAAATCAGGTCGTCAGCTGTTGAAATTGGTTTTAAGGTTCTCGCATTGATTAATTCCCTGGCAATTCTTCTTGAGTTTGTCAGCTCTCCGTAGTTGTAAAAGATATCTGCAAGTATAGGTTCATCGAGTGTCTGAATCAGAGTGGCAGCAGTGAGAGAGCTGCTTTTATTCATTCTCATATCAAGGGGAGCTTTATGCCGGAAAGTGAATCCGCGTTCAGGTTCATCAAACTGATGGAATGATACGCCCAGATCAGCGATTAATCCGTCAATTGATTTAATTCCGTTAAAAATGAGATTGTTTTTAAGGAACCGGAAGTTTTGTTCAAGAAAGATGAATTTGTTGTCATCGGGGGCATTCAGCTTTGCATCTTCATCCTGATCAAAAGCAATGAGCTTTCCGGTCTTAAGCCGTTTTAGAATCTCCATTGAATGTCCTCCTCCGCCAAAAGTAACATCGACATAGATCCCGTCAGGTTGGATATTCAGCCCTTCAATACTTTCATCCAGCAACGCAGGGATATGGTAAACCATTATTCTTCAATCTCATTAATTGCTCCGCCCATGAGCTTTTCTGCCAGGTTAGCAAATTCGTCAGCAGGCATACCGATCTTTTCATAGATATCAGCAGCCCATATTTCAATACGGCCATCCTGACCTGCCAGAACCACATCTCTTTTAGCCTCGATCAGATCGAGCAGCTTTTTGGGAATAAGCATCCGGTTGCTGTTGTCGAGAGAGAGCTCTGCAGTTCCTTTGAAAAAGTTTCTCAGGAACTTATTATGCTCACGGTTGTAGGGATTTATTCTTGCCCTGATTTTTTCTAGCTGTCTGTTCCAGTCTTCAATGGAATAGAGAACAAGACAATTTTCGAAAATATCTTTCCGAACCACAAAATGGTCACGTGCATCTGCAGGCATCTGCTTCTTAAATGCCATCGGAAGAATAATCCTTCCCTTGACATCCACCTTGCACGTATAATCGCCAATAAATGTGGCCATGTTCCCTTTTTTTGAAATAAAAGGTTAAAGTAAATAAAAAATATCCACTTTCCCCCACTTTACGCCACTTTTTTTATTGTTTGTTGAAAACTTTGCCAAAATGAATCTTACCCCTTTCATTGACACCTTCCTTAAAGCAGTTTTCAACCCTCCCTCCAACTCCCTCCCTTAAGGCTAAGGGAGGGAGTGAAGCAATTGTTTATCAGTTAATTACTCCCCTTCCATTAGAATTAACCATTCTTTTTATACATCTTATTTTACAGTTTATTAAAAAGTATTTTATAAATAGAAGGAGATTCCTCATTCATCCCGCTTTGAGGGATTCATTCGGAATGACAGATTATTTTTTAATGCAAGGGGTAAGAAGTGAGGGGCTATTGGAATTCAAAGCCTCCGGCTTTAAAAACAATAAAAAATCATAAATTTGCATTTCAGAATTATCCTTGAATTTTATGGAAGAATCTACAGAAAATAAAGGTTCCCGGAATATTGATGTCAAAGAGGTTCTCCAATCCAAAAATCCGTCTCTGGCAAAAGCAATTCCTGCATTTATAATCAACTATCTGAAAAGGACAATTCACCAGGATGAGCTAAACTACTTGCTGACAAACTTCGGGCACCTGAAAGATGTTGAATTTGTCGAAGCTTCATTGAATTTTTTTAAAATAAAATACCGGGTTTTCGGGCAGGAAAATATTCCTGCAACCGGCAGATTTATTTTTGTTTCAAATCATCCTCTTGGAGGACTTGACGGGCTGGTTTTTATTTATGAATTATCCAAACATTTCAGAAACATAAAATTTCCGGTAAATGATCTGCTGATGAATGTCGATAATCTCTCAGGCATTTTTTTACCGGTAAATAAACATGGAGCACAGGCAAAGGATGCAGCCAGGCTTCTTGAAGAAACTTATGCATCGGAAAATCAGATATTATATTTCCCGGCCGGATTATGTTCCCGTAAAAAACAAGGTGTAATAAAAGATCTTAAATGGCATAAAAGCTTCATAACCAAGTCTTTACAGCATAAAAGAGATATTATTCCTGCATTCTTCTCAGGCAGGAATTCAAAATTTTTTTATAATCTGGCAAATCTCAGGAAGTTTCTTGGCATAAAGGCAAACATAGAAATGCTTTATCTCCCGGATGAGATGTTCAGGCAAAAAGAGAAAGATATTTCACTCGTCTTTGGAGAAAGAATACCATGGCAGACTTTTGACCATTCTAAATCTTCAACAGATTGGGCTGAATGGGTGAAATCAAGGACATACGAACTTGAATCACTCATAACCAGATGATATAAAAATAAAAAAACAATTAACTTGCGTCTGTTTTTTTTGAAATGTGTACGATAATAATTAATTGTCAATGATGGAACCTGTTGTTGCCCAATTGCCTATAGATCAGATTATTGCAGAACTTACCAAAGACAAGCTGTTGCGAAAGACAAACAATGGCAACAATGAGGTTTATGTTTTTGATAACAACACATCACCGGTTTTAATGCATGAGGTTGGCAGGGTCAGGGAGATTACTTTCAGGCATGCCGGAGGCGGAACCGGTCACTCAATTGATATTGATAATTTTGATACTGCAAAGGAAGATCCTCAGAAACAGTTAATTGTATGGGATCCGGAAAACAAGGAAATAGTCGGGGGCTATCGTTTTTATTTCCCGCCAAAAGGTTGTATTCATTGTGATATTACAAAGCTTGCCTCTTCATCATATTTTAAATTCTCTGAAAAGTTCCTTACCAAATATTTTCCTCATATGATGGAGCTGGGACGGTCGTTCGTACATCCTGATTACCAGTCGAAAGCTATGGGAAGAAAAAGTCTTTTTGCGCTTGATAACCTGTGGGATGGTCTTTGTGCAATCGTACTTGATAATCACCATCTTAAATATGTTTTTGGGAAGGTTACAATGTACCCGCATTTTAACCAGTATGCGAGAAGTATGATCCTTTATTTTCTTAAGAAACATTTCAACGATCCTGATAATCTTATCACTCCTATTGAGCCTGCAAATATCGACCTCTATGAGGAGGAGATGAAAAAACTTTTTAAAAGCTGGCGTTATAAAGAAGATTACAAGATTCTTTCAACTGAAGTCAGAAAACTCGGAGAGACAATTCCGCCTCTCATAAATGCATATATGAAACTTTCTCCCACTATGCGGACTTTCGGAACATTTATCAATCATAAATTCGGAAATGTTGAAGAGACAGGAATAATGATAACATTAAAGGATATATATGTTGAGAAGATCAACAGGCATCTCTCCTCGTACAAGAAAGACTTCCTGATCACATGGTTTTCGCATGAACGTCAGTAAGCTCTTGCATTCCTGCCCTCAACAAAGTTAATAAAGGACTGATTTGCAACTTTATTTCCACCTGGTGTTGGATAATTTCCTGTAAAATACCAGTCACCTGTATGACCCGGACAAGCTTCATGCAATCCTTCAATTGATTGAAAAACTATTTCAACATCAGCATTTATCTCTTCAGAACTGAGCATTCCGGAAATCTTTTTTGAGATTTCTTCAGTGCAGAAAGGTTTATATATCTCTCTGACAAGATTCCTTATTTCTTCAACGGGTTTCTGCAACTCGGATTTTGCCTCCTGATAAATTTCATTGATCAGTGATTCTTTTCCGGTATCCTTTAAAAGTTCTATAGCTGCCTTAAATGCTATTAAATCACCAAGCTTTGCCATATCGATACCATAACAATCAGGATATCTTAATTGCGGTGAAGATGATACTATTACAATTTTTTTAGGATCAAGCCTGTCGAGTATCCTGATAATACTTTTCTTAAGCGTGGTCCCTCTCACTATTGAATCATCAATTACAACGAGGTTATCAATGCCGCGTCTGATGACTCCATATGTTACATCATAAACATGTCCGACCAGATCATCCCTCGAGCTGTCTTCTGTAATAAATGTTCTGAGCTTTGCATCTTTTACTGCAATCTTTTCCACCCTTGGTCTGTGGTTAATGATTTCCGCAAGTTTTTCTTTTGTAGGGGTTTTCCCGTTTTGTAATATAGCATCAATTTTGGACTGGTTGAGGTAATCTTCCACACCTTTAATAAGCCCGTAAAATGCACTCTCAGCTGTATTTGGAATATAAGAAAATACTGTATTGTCGAGGTCATAATTTACAGCTTTCAGAACCGACTGTGTGAGCAGCTCACCAAGCTTTTTCCTTTCACGATAAATGGTTTTATCTGTTCCTCTCGAAAAATATATTCGTTCGAACGAGCATTTTCGGATTTCAGCATCTTCCCTCAGTCTGACAACTGATGTTTCGCCTGAAGCTTTAATAATTATAGCATGTGCAGGTGGAAGCTCAATAACATTATCAGTTCTTACGTTGAAGATGGTCTGGATTACCGGTCTCTCGGAAGCAACGACAACTACTTCATCATCAATATAATAGAAAGCCGGTCTTATTCCTGCAGGATCTCTCATAACAAATGCATCGCCGTGACCTACCATTCCGGCCATTGTATAACCGCCATCCCAGTTACGGCTGGCTTTTGATAAAATAGTTGCAAGGTCAAGATTCCTCTCTATCAATGGTGATATTTCTTTTTTGGAATATCCCTGTTCCTTGAACTGTCTGAATAATCTTTCATTTTCTTCATCAAGACGATGACCAACATTCTCAAGGATTGTTACTGTATCTGAAAAATCGACAGGATTCTGGCCAAGGTCGATCAGGTTGCTGAAGATCTCACCAACGTTGGTAAGATTGAAGTTACCGGCCATTACCAGGTTCTTTGATTTCCAGTTATTTTCACGGCTCACAGGGTGAACATAGTCGATTTTATAATTACCGTAAGTGCCGTATCTCAGATGACCGAGATAAACATCGCAGGCAAAAGGTATATTATCTTTTATATAACATGAATTCTGCGCTTCTTCTTTATTCCCCCGGGTAATTTTATTAATGTCTTCGTAAATAAGTCCGAATATCTCTTTTATAGGATTTGATCTGTTTGATCTTTGTCTGAAAATATATCTGTTGCCAGGTTGAACATTCAATTTTATTCCTGCGATTCCTGCACCATCCTGACCTCTGTTATGCTGTTTTTCCATCATCAGGTACATCTTCTGGAGGCCGTAGTCCCATGCACCATATTTATCAATATAATAATCTATCGGCTTACGCAATCTCAACATTGCAATGCCGCATTCATGCTTGATACTATCGCTCATAATTATTTTTTAATTAGGTCGGGGAAATTAATAATATCAGGAACAGGGTAAGCATTTGGAAATTCTTTCCGGACCATCAGAAGAAATCTATAACACTCTGTTTTTGTTCTGAAGTCACCAGCTCTTACCATGTACCAGCCTGGTTCCTGGTACTGTGCATAGGATCTCAGTTCCGGAAATTTATTTTCGGGGAAAGTATTTATAAATTCTGCTCTTGCTTTTGCTGATTCTTCGCGTGCATTTCTGACAGAGCTGTAATAGATCTGAATTCGAAAACCCGACATTCCCTGAATTCCTTCAGCAGTTCGCAATTTTTTATTTATAATTATGTATCTGCTTAAAAGAGAGTCGATTGCCGGATTCTGGTAAATGTTTAGCTTCCCTGAGCTTTCCGGTCTTTTGAAAAGATCCGAAGTTTTAATGAATGCCTGGGATTTGCAAAAGTCAACCGTAAGAACAAGGATAATAAGAAATAAAAATATCTTTCGGATCATGCACCAAAGATATTGTTTTTTACAATGAAGGTTTGATTGCCAAATAAAAGTTTCCACCTGTTGAACCAGCTACAAGAATATTCTTATCATAAAATATATCAATATCTGCTCCAAAAGCATCAGTAGTATATGAGTCACATACATTGAACATCCTGATTGGACCCATAACTGTTCCGGAATATGGATCAAGTACACTGATAATGAAACAATTCCTGTTCAGCATGAATAGAATATCAGAATCATTTGAGATCAGGGCAGAGCCTGAATTTGAGTACTCAAAGTATTTCTTCCATCCCAGCTTGCCTGAAGTACTCAGTGATACCATAAATGAATTCTCAAGAGTTCCGGATGTATTGGCAGCTTCTATCCTGCCTGTTGCATAAAGGCTGTCTGATCCTATCAATAATACATCATTGCAAACTGATGTAAAATCAGTGTTAGTGTAAATTTTTTGTTCCCATAGTTTCTGAAGATTGCTATTATATTTTGCTACACTTGCAGAAGCTTTATATCCTTTAACTTTCCTTGTCAGGGCCAGATAGATATTTCCTGAATTGTCAACTACAACCTGACTTGCAGAAATAGTATCAGTTTCTATAATCTTATCATTTTTAATTATTTGTCCCGTGGTATCAAACCAGATAAACAGAAGT
>JAPLEC010000060.1 GCA_026391515.1 Bacteroidia bacterium
CTTCTTGAAGAAAAAGAAAACCTGATCCTTCTTACCGAGTTAAAGCGTCTTTTCAGCAAACGCCAGTCGTGGAGCAATATCAGTTAAGGATTTAGCACCTCCATGGATAAAGTTCATTGAAATCGACCTCTCCCCAACCCCTCCCCCAAGAGGGAGGGGCTTTGATTTGATCTTTTGTAACGAATGAATTAATATATAAAAAATTACCCCCTTCTCTCTTGGGAGAAGGGGGCAAGGGGGATGAGGTCGATATTATTTAAAATCAGAATAAATTATGAAAACGTTCATAAATCCTGATAAAAAACAGTTACTGTTTTTATAGTAATCTTAATTTTGCGGTTTGAAATTCCAGGGGTAACCCATGATAAAGTCAGAAAATTTTGAAAGTATTGAGCATGACGGTGTTGTTCAGAAATCTGATAACAATTCTGTCTCTGTAATAATATCCGTAGAATCTGCATGTTCAGGATGTCATGCAGAAAGCTTATGTTCATTATCGGGCACAGAAGAAAAGATTGTCGAGGTTTCAGGTTTCTATAATTTAGCCCCCGGAGATAATGTTACTGTCGTAATGAAAAAATCTTCAGGGTACAAAGCGCTGCTCCTGGGTTATATTTTTCCTTTGATCCTTTTAATGGTCATTCTGATAATCCTTGCCTCTTCGTCAGTTCCTGAACTTACTGCAGGGCTTGCATCGATTGCAGCACTTATACCCTACTATCTGATACTCTGGTTTTTCAGAAAACGAATAAATAATAAATTCACGTTCACTATAAAAGTTTGATTAATGAGCTCCACAGTTCTTATAACTATAATAAGTCTTAGTCTTCTTGCTCTGATATCGGCAGTGATACTTTATTTTATCGCACAGAAATTCAAAATTTTTGAAGATCCAAGGATTGACGAGGTGCAGGCTGTTCTTCCGGCAGCAAACTGCGGAGGCTGCGGTTTTGCAGGATGTCGGAATTTTGCAGAAGCTCTCGTCAAAGCAGAGACTTTTGAAGGCTTGAACTGTCCTGTCGGTGGAGCGGTAACAATGGAGCAGGCAGCAAAAATTCTCGGGAAAGCGGCTCCTGTCGTTGAGCAAACGGTTGCAGTTCTGCTTTGCAACGGGACTCCTGAATTCCGGCCGCGAACTTCAAAATATGACGGAGTTCCGGATTGCCGTATTGCTCACAATTTATATATCGGGGAAACTGATTGCAGTTATGGCTGTCTTAGCCTCGCTGATTGTGTGAGAGCATGTGCATTTGATGCAATGTATATGAATTCCGAAACGGGCCTTCCGGTCATTATCGATGATAAATGCGTCTCATGCGGAGCCTGTGTAAAAGCCTGTCCAAGACATATTATTGAACTCAGGAAGAAGGCCAAGAAAGACCGAAAAATTTATGTCGCATGCTCCAATTGTGATAAGGGGGGTCCGGCCAGAAGAGCCTGTAAAGTTGCCTGCATTGCATGCAACAAATGTTACAATGTTTGCGAATTCAATGCAATAACAATTGAGAACAACCTTGCATATATTGATGCGTTCAAATGCACTTTCTGCAGGAAATGTGTCACGGAGTGTCCGACAAACTGCATTATTGAGCTTAATTTTCCTCCGCGAAAACCGAAGGTTGAAGCTCAGGCTGAAACTGTTGCAACTTAAATCAGATGTTTAATTTTAAATAATATAATTACGTTGAAGACATTCCCCATAGGAGGCGTTCATCCACCTGAAAACAAGCTGACAGCCGGCTGTGTAATTCAGCAACTACCTGTTCCACAGAGTGTTGCAATACCTATTTTGCAGCATATCGGTACTCCTGCAACAGTTATCGTCAATAAAGGTGATACAGTGAAAACAGGTCAGGTAATAGCTGCATCCAAAGGCATTGTATCGACAAACATTCATTCTTCAGTCTCGGGTAAGGTGAACAAGATTGATACAATCATTGATACGACAGGATATAAGCAAACAGCAGTTTTTATTGATGTTCAGGGAGATGAGTGGGTAGATACAATCGACAGAAGTGATGAAATACTTACCGACATAAAGCTCTCTTCCGAAGAAATAATCAAGAGATGTCTGGAATCAGGTATAGTCGGGTTGGGAGGCGCAACCTTCCCATCGCATGTTAAGCTTACTGTTCCTTCAGGAAAAAAATGTGATGTACTTATTATAAACGGTGCTGAGTGTGAGCCTTATCTCACATCAGATCATCGTATTATGCTTGAAAGAGGTGAACAGTTCCTGATTGGTGTTACAATTCTTATGAAAGCTCTGAAAGTAACCAGGTCTATGATCGGAATTGAGAGCAATAAAACTGATGCGATTGAACATCTTACAAATCTGGCAACTGCATTTCAGGGAATCACGGTGCATCCATTGAAAGTTAAATATCCCCAGGGCGCTGAAAAACAACTCATCAAGGCTCTGATCAACAGGGAGGTTCCTTCCGGTCGTCTCCCGCTTGACGTAAATACAGTCGTCCATAACGTTGGAACTGCTTTTGCAGTGTATGAAGCAGTTCAGAAGAATAAACCGCTGTTCGAAAGAGTTGTTACGATAACAGGAAAATCACTTTCAAAGCCTGGTAACTATTTTGTCAGGATCGGTACTCCGGTCAGCAAACTTATCGAAGCGGCAGGCGGATTGCCTGAAGATACAGGGAAGATTGTATCAGGAGGTCCTATGATGGGCAAGTCTTTAAATAACACGGAAGTTCCGATAGTTAAAGGAACATCCGGAATCATTTTGTTTCCTGAGAGCGAGTCGGAACGAATGCAATCAGAATCATGCATCAGGTGCGCAAAATGTATTTCAGCATGTGCTCTTAATCTTGAGCCATATCTTCTTATGACCCTTTCAGAAAAGGGATTATTCGAAAGAGCTGAAAAAGAGAGAATTACAGATTGCATGGAATGCGGATCATGCAGTTACATCTGCCCGGCACAACGTCCGCTTCTGGATTATATCCGCCTGGGAAAATCTACAGTAATTAAAATGGCCCGCGAAAGGGTTGTAAAAAAATAAGTCTTATAATATCTGACATGAGCAATTTACTTAATGTATCACTATCGCCCCATACTCATGGAAAGGAGACAACCAGGAAGCTGATGTTTGGAGTCGTGATTGCCCTTCTTCCGGCGCTTTTTACATCAATCTATTATTTTGGCATCGGAGCAATAATTGTGACTGCCACTTCCATAATCTCATGCGTGTTGTTTGAATACCTGATCCAGAGATTCATTTTCAAAAAACCTATTTCAATTACTGATGGATCAGCCCTGGTCACAGGCCTGCTTCTGGCCTTCAACGTACCATCAAATATTCCGGTATTTATTATAGTCATAGGCAGCTTTATTTCAATTGCTGTTGCAAAAATGACTTTCGGCGGACTCGGGAACAACCCATTTAATCCTGCACTTGTAGGGCGCGTTTTCATGCTGATATCATTTCCAAGGCAAATGACAACCTGGCCTATCCCGGCAGGATTAAGTACAAAATATATTGATGCAGTAACAGGAGCAACGCCCCTTGCGATTATCAAAGAAGGTCTTAAAAACGGGGAATCAATCTCGCAATTGATGACGCAGATCCCGACTCCTGTCCAGATGTTTCTTGGCAAGATGGGTGGTTCATTGGGAGAGGTTGCAGCTATAGCACTGCTCATAGGATTTGTCTATCTTCTTGTAAAAAAGATAATTACATGGCATATACCGGTTTCTGTAATCGGGAGCATGGCAATCTTTACAACAATATTATGGCTTATCAATCCTGAAAAAAATGCTGATCCGATGTTCCATATTCTTGCAGGCGGCGTATTGCTGGGTGCAATTTTCATGGCGACAGATTATGTAACATCGCCAATGAATCCTAAGGCGATGATAATTTACGGGTGCGGCATCGGAATCCTGACTGTCATAATCAGGGTTTGGGGAGCATACCCTGAAGGTGTATCTTTTGCAATACTTCTCATGAACGCATTTGTCCCGCTTATGAATGCATATATTAAACCTAAAAGATTTGGTGAGGAGGTAAAAAATGGCTAAAACCGAATCGACTTTTAAAAACATGGTGTTATCGCTGACCCTGATATCATTAGGAGCTTCAGCATGTCTTGGTTTTGTTTACGAGCTGACCAAGGAGCCTATTGCTCTATCTGTTCTGAATAAAAAGCTTGATGCGATCAGGCAGGTAGTACCGGAATTTACAAATAATCCTAATGAGGAAATGTATCGTCTGCCAACCGGAGAGGGCGATAGTCTCGATATCTATCCTGCAAAAAAAGATGGTCAGATAGTTGGTTATGCAGTCAGTACATATTCAAAGACAGCTTTCAGCGGAAACATAAGTCTGATGGCAGGCTTTAAGCCGGATGGTACTATCCTGAATATTAAAGTACTTGAGCAGAAAGAGACTCCCGGTCTTGGAACAAAAATGACAGAGCATGGATTCAAGGATCAGTTCAATAATAAAAATCCCGCGCAGTTCCATCTGAAAGTAAAAAAAGATGGCGGCCAGGTGGATGCGATAACAGCAGCTACAATTAGTTCAAGAGCATTTTGCGATGCAGTTCAGCGTGCATATAATACATTGCAGAAAGGAGGTCAGAAATGAATCAGCTTCAAAATTTAACAAAAGGTTTTTTTAAAGAGAATCCCATTCTTGTATTGGTGCTTGGGACCTGCCCTACCCTGGCAACTTCGTCTTCTGCATTAAATGGGATGGGTATGGGAATTGCCACTACATTTGTTCTGATCGGATCAAATGTTGTCATCTCGCTCCTGTCAAATGTAATTCCGGATAAAGTAAGAATACCCGCTTTTATTGTCGTTATAGCATCTTTTGTAACAGTGGTTGATCTGGTTATGCAGGCTTTTGTTCCTGCATTGTACGAGGCACTTGGAATTTTCATCCCCCTGATTGTAGTAAACTGCATCGTTCTTGGAAGAGCCGAAGCTTATGCCAGCAAAAACTCTGTATTTTCTTCCTTCATCGACGGACTTGGAATGGGGCTTGGATTTACAATGGCGCTTGGAATTCTCGGCGCATTCCGGGAATTAGTAGGGAGCGGTTCAATATTAGGACATAAATTTATTTCCGGAGATGGTGTACTTGTGTTTATTCTTGCGCCTGGTGCATTCTGGGCTCTGGGTTACCTGATTGCTCTGATTAACCGGATAAAAAGAAGCTAAAAAATAATTGAGATGGAATACATATTAATCATAATATCAGCAGTTTTCATTAATAATGTGGTCCTTGCCCAGTTTCTTGGAATATGTCCTTTCCTGGGTGTATCAAATAAGGTCAATACTGCTCTGGGGATGGCTGGAGCTGTTACTTTCGTCATTGTTCTTGCCACAATGGTAACCTACCTGATTCAGGTTTATGTGCTGAATAAGCTGGGCATTGCATTTATGCAGACTATAACTTTTATTCTTGTCATTGCCGCACTGGTACAAATGGTTGAGATAATCCTGAAAAAGATAAGCCAGCCGCTTTATCAGGCTCTTGGCATTTTCCTGCCGCTGATTACTACTAACTGTGCTGTTCTTGGCGTTGCTATCCTGGTAATTAAAAAGAATTACAACCTGCTTGAAGGGGTCGTATACGGAGCATCTATTGCTGTCGGATTCGGGCTGGCATTAATCATTCTTGCAGGAATCAGGGAGCAGCTTGAACTCGTCAATATTCCGAAAGGGATGAAGGGTGTTCCGATTTCCCTGGTTATTGCCGGAATTCTTGCCCTTGCTTTCATGGGTTTCACAGGGATAGTAAAATAATTGGTTACTTTTGTCATAATACCTTCATCGGGTCATAATGACATTATCGGATTATTATCAGATACTTGGCTTGACTATTGGCTCCTCTGAAAATGAGATAAAGAAAGCATACAGGCAGAAAGCCCGTCTGTATCACCCTGATATTAATCCTTCACCGGATGCCAAGGATAAGTTTATTATGGCTACCGAAGCTTATGAATTTCTTATCGCCAATCTGGGTAAAATATACGATGATGAAGCAGCCTACCGTCAGGCAATGAATGACTGGAGGAAATACAGGCAGGACAGGTCAAAACAACGTGCAAGAGCTTATGCACAAACATCATATTCTAAATTCAGAAACACCGATTTCTATAAAACAACAAGGATACTCGACGGCACAACAGTTGCTATCTGTCTGGTTGTTTCCGCAATAGTTCTATTATATACTATTCTCGGATATATTTACACTGTGAGACATCCTGATCCGCGTTTTGATAAACCGACCATCTTTGGGCTGATCATGTTGCTGACTCTCGGCATGATTCTTTTTGGTGCTTCTCTGATTTATTTTAAAGCTTTTAAAGAATCTTCGAAAAAACATAAAAGGAAATCCGGTTAATCTGGCATAGTTTTTGGGCATTGGTGGAGTAACCTGACTGATGCTTCCGGGATTTACTGTATTCCTGTTACATTCGTCTATAAATCATATGTTTATGAAAAACAATATCTTAAAAGCAGTATTAGTTTTCTCCATAACTATCCCACTGTTATTTGTACAATGTTCAAAAAACCCGCAAGAATCATTACCTACTGAACCGGTTAAGATCGATCTGACTCCTAATCAGGTTTCTCTTGTCGAATCAGGTAATTCATTTGCTTTCGATATCTTCAGGGAAGTAGTGGAAAATGCCACAACATCGGAAAATATTATGATTTCTCCATTAAGTATTTCCTTCGCATTATCAATGACGCTTAACGGGGCAGACGGGCCAACCCGTGATTCCATTATTAAAACATTAAGGCTCAACGATATTGAACCCCCGGAAATCAATCAATCTTATAAATATCTCACAAAAGCATTACTTACTGTCGATCAACGAGTTTTAATGTCCATAGCCAATTCAGTCTGGATTGAACAGGATTTCCTGGTAAAACAATCATTCATAGATATCCTGACCCAATATTATAACGCAGAATCCAGAGAATTTGATATTAATGATTCTACTGTTCCTGATAAGATAAATGCATGGATTGAGGATAAAACAAATGGTCTGATCAAAAATATGATAGACAAGCTTGATGATAATACGGTAATGTTGCTCATCAATGCTATTTATTTTAAAGGCAAGTGGAAACTTCAATTCGATAAAAATGAAACCGATCAAAAGCCTTTTTACAAGCCCGGAGGATCTTCAGTCGATGTACCGACAATGATGCAGACTGCTGATTTCAAGGTCTACGATGGTGATGGTTTTATTCTGGGCGAGTTTCCCTACGGTCAGGGAAATTTCGTGATGGATATAATATTACCGGATGCCCGGGAAGGAGCAGCTGCATTGCTGCCATCTGTTACTGATGAAGCTTTTACAGGGTGGATCAGTAATTTAAGTGCGAATAAAGTGGATTTGTCTTTGCCACGTTTTAAATATGGTTACAAGAGGCAGCTGAATGATATTCTGACAGATATGGGTATGGGAATTGCATTTAACGATGGAGCTGATTTTACCAAAATAGCCGATTATCCTCCTCTTA
>JAPLEC010000365.1 GCA_026391515.1 Bacteroidia bacterium
ACCCTTATTAATAAGGAAGAGTGGAATACTACCTCCGAATACGCTCCCGACAATTGCCACACCATAAACAACGAATGTAGGCCATCTGACCTCCATTGGAGTCATTAGGAATTGCTTTTTAAGATAATCCGGCAACCAGAACAGATAAAACCACCATACCCCGTCAGTAAGGAATTTACCCCAAAAAAATGACCATGTCTGCCGGTATTTCAGCAGCTTCAACCATGGAACTTTTGCCTTATCTTCCTCCTGTACAACTGCTTGTCCAGCAGCCTGCAGTGATTCAGTATCCTGGTGAATATAATCGAATTCAGTTTTTGACAGACGCTTTTGCTTTGAAGGTGGATTATAAAGCCAGAACCAGAAGATTAGCCAAAGGAATCCTGATGCACCAGTAATGATAAATGAAAGCTTCCATCCAGCTCCTACTCCCCAGTAAACAAGACACCAGGGAACGACCAGGGCAGCTACCATTGCTCCCAGGTTTGAACCGCTGTTAAATATGCCTGTTGCCAGTGCTCTTTCCTTCTTCGGGAACCATTCAGCGACAGTTTTGATTGAAGCTGGAAAGTTTCCGGCTTCACCAACTGCAAACAGGCTGCGGATAAATACATGCATGCTTACGGCTGCTCCTGCCAGGGCATTAATCATTCCAAATATCGACCAGGTAATAAGAGAAAGAGCCAGTCCGAGCTTTGTACCGATTTTATCAATCACCCACCCTGCGAAAATTGATACCAGGGCATAAAATCCTGTAAAAAAGGAAGTCAGATAGGAAAAGTCAGTATTGCTCCAACCAAAACCACCTTGATCTGCTGAGGTGCAGAAAAATAGTTTTAGATAACTGATAACCTGCCTGTCCATGTAGTTAATGGTCGTCGAAAACAAAAGAAGCGAGATGATTACCCACCTGTAATTTCCGATCCGGGTTGAAGTGTTGTCCATGATTATTAATTTAGTTAGATTATTTTAAATTAGTTATGCATTATAAGTTGTTGATGCTGTTGTTCCACCACGGCCCGTCCAATTGGTATGGAAGAATTCTCCTCTCGGCTTATCGGTACGTTCGTATGTATGTGCGCCGAAATAATCACGCTGTGCCTGCAGCAGGTTGGCAGGAAGCTTTTCACAACGATACCCGTCGAAATACCCTAATGCTGAGGATATTGCAGGTATCGGTATTCCGTTTGTTACGACTGCAGAAACCACATTTCTCCATCCTTCCTGGGCTTTTTCGACCTTCTCTTTGAAGAATGGATCAAGCAGAAGGTTGCTGATTGATGAATTCTTGTCAAATGCCTCTTTGATCTTTCCGAGGAAGGCAGATCTGATTATACATCCACCACGCCACATCAAAGCTATGCCTCCATAGTTCAGATCCCATTTAAACTCTTCTGCAGCAGCTCTCATCAATGAATAACCCTGAGCGTATGATACAATCTTTGAGCCATATAAGGCATCTTTCAAATCGTTTATGAATTTTGTTTTGTCGCCTTTAAATCCGGCTTTAGGTCCATGAAGTATTTTTGAAGCTTTGACTCTTTCGTCCTTTACTGCTGAGAGACATCTTGAAAATACAGCTTCGCCGATAAGAGTAAGAGGAATTCCATGATCGAGAGCTGCAACGGCTGTCCACTTGCCTGTCCCTTTCTGCCCGGCAGTGTCAAGGATTTTGTCTACAAGAGGTTTACCATCAGTATCCTTATAAGCCAGAATGTCTCTGGTAATTTCAATCAGGTAACTATTAAGCTCACCTTTATTCCACTCTTTGAAAACAAGATTCATTTCGTCGGCACTCATGTTAAGAAGATCTCTCATTATCTGGTATGCTTCGCAGATCAGCTGCATATCACCATATTCGATGCCATTGTGGACCATTTTTACAAAATGGCCTGCTCCGTTTTCACCAACCCAGTCGCAGCAAGGAGAGCCATCTTCAACTTTTGCGGCTATAGCCTGGAAAATCGGTTTGATTGAAGGCCAGGCTGCCTTTGATCCGCCGGGCATAATTGAAGGTCCAAGTAAAGCGCCTTCTTCACCACCTGAAACTCCTGTTCCGATGTATAGAAGTCCTTTGCTTTCTACCAGTGCTGTCCTTCTGTTCGTGTCAGGGAAATGGGTATTGCCACCGTCAATAATAATATCGCCTTTTTCGAGGTGGGGGATGAGAGTATTGATCATGTCATCTACAGCACTGCCTGCTTTGACCATAATCATTATTTTCCTTGGTGTGGCAAGCGATTTAACAAGCTCCTCAACAGAATGAACGCCTGTTATTTTCTTCCCTTTTGCTCTGCCTGCAAGGAAATTATCAACTTTCTGAGTCGTCCGGTTAAAAACAGTTACCTGAAAACCTTTGCTCTCCATGTTCAGCACAAGGTTTTCGCCCATAACTGCCAGCCCGATTAATCCGATGTCTGATAGTTTATTCATAATAGTCAGTTATTGTTATTTAATATTTTTTACATCCCCTGACCCTCCCGCTTCGTTAAAACTTCGCGGGACAAGCTCTTCAAAGGGAGAATCTTGGAGTTGAATCCCTTATTTCTTTTCTTTATCTTTTCCTGTAATATTCCTTAATAATTTCATCCATTACTCTGCTGGTTCTGGCTCCGGTTATTCCATTACTGACTGCCTGTCCGTTTTCAGTAAGAGCCTTTACTACATTTTCAATAAGAAAGATCTGAACATTTTCCGGTCTTTCATTTATGAATTCTTTCCTGCCTTCATTATTTTCAAGAACTATCGGTTCAAAGTTGAAGCAGGAAAATTTTATCAATCCGTTTTCACCGGCAATCTCAATTATGTCCCTGCTGCATGAAGGTGAAGCGCTGAAGCACCATGTTCCTGTCCCGGCAATCTTATTTCCAAAAGTGAAATCAGCGGAAACATAATCTTCTGCTTTATACAATCCGGCCTGGTTAAGCACAACGGAATGAACCCTTTGAACAGGACCAAACAAAAAGTCAAGATAATCGAGCTGGTGAGAAGCCAGATCAAAGAAGTGTCCACCACCGGCAATTTTAGGATCAACCCTCCAGGATAGCTTTCCGGACATTTCATCCTCAGACGGAGATGTTATGAGCTGAATTTGTACAAATCTTGTCTTACCGATAGCTCCGTTTAAAATCATCTCCTTTACCTTTAAAAATCCCGGAAGCGCTCTTCTGTAATATGCAACAAAAACAGGTACATTGAATTTTTCTGATGCTTTATTAATCTTCTGGCATTCAGAATAATTAAGCGCCATCGGCTTTTCAATATAAACCGGTTTCCCGGCTTTTATTGCTTTAATTGCATATTCTGCATGAAAAGCAGGGGGAGTGGCTACATATACTGCATTTAATTCCGGATCATTTATCAGGTCTGAAGCTTTACTGTAAAACTTTGGTACATTGTGTCTTCTTGCGTACTCCTCAGCCAATGCGGCATTCCTTCTCATAACGGCTATGAGCCTGGAGTTTTTCACTTTGTTAAAAGCAGGGCCGCTTTTTACTTCTGTGACGTTACCGCATCCTATGATACCCCAGTTTATCATTTTGCAAGTCTTTCTCTGGAGCTCCATAATCCAACAGCAGGATTCGAAATATAGAATATCTCCTCTCCGTCAGGAAGTTTATTAAACCCATCTTTAAGCTTCTCCGGATTATATTTTTTCAATGCTTGAGAAAGATCACCATATTTAAAATTTACAGATTCAATTTCCTGTTGCGTAAGGTGTCCGGGGCAGTAGGTTACAGAAAACCTCCCTTCAGAGCTGCCATGGATCAGGTGTGCTGCTGCACTCAGGTTATTGCGGAGCTCTTCATTCTCCTTAAGAGCGGCGAGCGTTGCAGGTGTCCCGTGGTAACCATATTTTCTTATAAGCCTGTCAATCTCCTTGTCTTCACCAAACTCTTTGAGTCCGGGAGCCAGAACGATAAGTTCCCCATTATCAGCCATCGCCATGCGGGTCCTGTAAATGCTTTTATTTCCCAGCCAGGTGCTTTTAAATTCTGATGGATCAAGATATACTACAACTTTCTTCAGTGGTTTTTCGACAACTATAAAGTTCACTTTAAGAGAGAGCTCTGCAGCCAGCTTGAACACTTCTTGATCATCGCCGATATAAAGACCCCTTATCACAAGCTTGCCCGATTCGTCACGACCTACGACTGTATGTATATAAACAATTGGCAGATGTGATGTGAAATGTTCTGAAGCATAATTAAGCAGCTTTCGTACCGGTGTATCGACTTTGCCCATCATTCTTTCCATTCCGTAAACTGCTCCTACAAAATGACTTTTATTAATACCTTCATGACCTCCGGTTCCGACAAAAAGATTTTTATTATAATTAGCCATTCCAACCACCTCATGAGGAACTACCTGTCCAACTGATAGAATTAGATCATGTTTTCCGTTGATTACCAGTTTGTTAAGCTGAGCGGGCCAGGAATAATCCAGTGCCCCGTTGGTAATCTTTGATACAAAATCACCGGGAATAGTTCCAACCGTTACAATATCATTCCTCCAGTCATGAACACGAAATAATTCTTTTGGTACGCCCTTGTACATCTCCTCGATTTCCCGGTCAGTCATAGGAGAATGAGTTCCAAGCGCAGGCAGTATATCCTTCAGATTCTCTTTGTAATAATTGTATAAAAGAGTAGTAATATCTCCGGCTCTTGAATGAAAACGTGTAAAGTCAGGCGGGACTACAAGAACTTTTTTCCTTGGTCCAAGTTTTACCAGTGCTGAATAAATGCCATATTCCAGATCGTTGGAATTTAAAACTGTATTTTCAGAACCCGTTTTATAATAAATCATAATTGAAAGATTTTCTGTTACAATTTCCAGTGCGGATGCTCAGGGAGATAAGTCTTAAACTCTTTTATCAGCTCTTCCTCATAAGCTCCTTTAAATTTTCCTGCAAAGAACATGTCGAGGCCCTCATTATAAAGTCTTTCCCATGAATCCTCTTCTTTTCCGGGATTGACCGGGAAAAAGAGAAGTCCATTGGATTTTGCAGCTTTCAGATCACCGTTAGCATCGCCGATCATAAGTACTTTATCATCAGGGTATTTCCCTTTCGCTCCGTATTTCAGGTGTTCTCCTTTAGTTCCATATTCCTGCCCGGCAATCATTCTTACAAGATGATCAATTTTATTTTCTTCCCACTCCCTTTTAAGCGCTTCAAGCGGCGTTTGCGAGACAACCATGATATCAGCTTTTGGTTTCATTTTCGCAAGGCATTCTTTTACAAAAGGAAACGGGGGAATCCCGAAGACAAGATTTGCTATATCCTCATTTACTTTCAGCGACCATTCAAGTGTCTGATTGATAAACGGATCATTTACCTCGGCAGCATATTTTATTAAGGTTGGATTCCCGAGCTTATTCTCTTTTTTTGTCCACTCAATCAATGGTTCAGATGTTGGTATCGCAACATTTCTTGCTTTCACTTCTGGTCTGACCGAAAGCAGCTTAAGAGTCTCACTGACAGCAAGGAAGCGATTGCACCCACGTGTGGTTGAATAAAGATTCACAAACTCCCAAGTTTCACGGGCATATTTTGAAACCGGCTGTAACTTGTAATATTTGATAAAGTTGGGACAAAAGCACTCTTTCTGCTTTATTTCCATTGTATCAAATGCACAGCCATCTGAATCGATCCCGATAAAGAATTCCTTCTCTGGTTTCAGGCTTAGCAGCAGTTCCTGTGGATTCATTATATTAAGCCTTACACTCCGCTATATGCGCTGAAGCCTCCGTCAACCGGGATGATTACACCCGTAACTGCTTTTGAAAGATCAGAAGCAAGATAGAGAAGAGTACCTGTGAGCTCTTCCGGAACGCAATATCGCTCCATCGGAGTACCATTAATTATTTTTTTGCCCCTGGCTGTAAGATCACCGGTTTTTTCATCGACAAGAAGGAACCGGTTCTGGTTTGTCAGAAGGAAGCCAGGTGCTATTGCATTGACTCTGATGCCGGCTTTTGCAAAGTGTACTGCAAGCCATTGTGTGAAATTATTAACAGCAGCTTTGGCGGCAGAGTAAGCAGGTATCTTGGTCAGCGGCCTGTAGGAATTCATTGAAGAGATATTTATGATTACCCCTGATTTCCGGTTGACCATATCGGCGCCAAATACCATTGACGGAAGAAGAGTCCCTTTAAAGTTCAGATCAAATACTTTGTCAAATCCTTCGATCTGCAGGCCAAAAAATGTGTCTTCAGGCTTCTCGGTTCCATCCATTTTCTCAACTTTGGTAGTTGCCGCAGGTGAATTGCCTCCGGCACCATTTACCAGAATATCAATCTGGCCAAGCTTGTCATGTATCTCTTTTTTTGCTGCCTCGAGCGAAGCTTTGTCGAGGACACTGGCTGAGAGTCCAATAGACTGAGATTTAAATTCCTTTTCAATCTCCTTTGCAACTTTTTCAGCGGCTTCTTTGTTCAGATCCAGAATTACAGTCTTAACGCCCTGTGCTGCAAGGGATTTAGACATTTCAGAGCAAATGATGCCGGCACCACCGGTAATCACAGCTACTTTGTTTTTTAAATTTAATTCGTTCATATAATAAGGTTTATTTTTTAAATCCAAAATATTCTTTTGCATTCTTATAAGATATCCCTTCGATCACCGGCTTCAGCAGCTCTTCCTCGTCCGGTATCAGCCCCTTCTCGACTTCTTCTCCTACATAATTACAGACAAGACGTCTGAAATACTCGTGACGCGGGTAGGAGAGGAAGCTCCTTGAATCCGTAACCATACCGATGAACCTTCTCATAAGTCCGAGTAATGCAAGGTCCCTGATGTGCTTTTCCATTCCGTTTTTCTGATCGAGGAACCACCAGGCAGGACCATACTGTACTTTTACTGCTCTTGTACCATCATTGAAATTGCCTGCCATTGTTACCATCATTTCATTATCAGCAGGATTGAGGTTATAAAGAATGGTCTTTGCAAGCTGGTCAGTCTCATCGAGGCTGTTCAGGAACCTCGACATTTTAAATGCATCCTGGGGAACTCCGATGGAATCCCACCCGGTATCAGGTCCCAGAAGCCTGAACATCCTTGAGTTATTGTTCCTCAATGCCCCGACGTGGAACTGCTGAGTCCATCCACGTTTATGGTTCATCCTGCAAAGTTCTGTCATCACCGCAACTTTATATTTTTCGTTCTCCTCAGCTGAAAGTTCATCGCCCTTCAATACTTTTTTAAGGATCTTATCAATTTCAGACGGTGTATATGCAGCATAAAAGAACCGCTCAAGGCCGTGATCCGACGATCTGGCACCTGTTTCATGGAAGAAGCTATGCCTCTTGTCGAGAGCTTCGATTAAAGTGGCAAAATCTTTTATTTCAATGCCGCTTACCTGGCTCAGCTTATCAATATATGCCTTGAATTTCACCGGATCTTCAGTCTTGATTGCATTATCAGGCCGCCAGGTCGGAAGTATAATAATTTCAAATGCACCTTTGAGCTTTTTATGGTGTTCAAGAGTGTCTGTCGGGTCATCAGTTGTGCAAACTACTTCGACATTCATTTTCTTCAGAAGCGACCTGATGCTGAATTCTTTAGTTTGAAGCAATGAGCTTGCTTTATTATAAATTACAGCAGCTGTTGCTGGCGAAAGAAGTTCAAAAATGTTGAAATACCTTGCCAGTTCAAGATGTGTCCAGTGATACAGCGGATTTCCAACTGTAACAGGAACTGTTTCGGCCCATTTTCCAAATTTTTCAGTATCAGAAGCTTTGCCTGTGCAATATTTCTCATCAATACCATTGGTTCTCATAGCGCGCCATTTGTAGTGATCGCCTTCAAGCCATGCCTGGGTAATGTTGCCAAACTGTCTGTCATCTGCAATCATTGCAGGAGAGAGGTGACAATGGAAATCGATTATCGGCTGGTGCTTTGAGTACTGGTGATAGAGTTTAATAGCAGTTTTATTGCTAAGAAGAAAGTCGTCGTTGATGAATTGTTTCATAATGAAGTTTTATTAGGATTTATAAAGATAATATTTAGGATTTTAAAAAAGAATATATTTTCGTTAACGATCACGAAAATAGGTATAACTATTCAATTTTTCAAGAAAAAACAGTTAAGAAAAGATAAAAAGCAGAAGATAATTACAAATAAAAGAACATTCATAATTAATTGTGTATCCGGTCAAAGATTGTATTTTTGTTTTAATGTAAATTGTCAAATTCAAATGCCAACCTTATGAAGAAGTCAAACTCGATTCTGACAATCATTCTATTATTCTCATTTTTAACAGTTTACTCACAGGACCCATTAACATCACCCTTCAAACCTGACCTTAATAAAACTGATGTAAAAACAGTACTTAAAGCTGTAGCCGACTGGCAGGTTAAGACTCCGCTTACACATCATCTTGCTGATTGGACAAATAGTGCTTTGTATTCAGGAATGGTTGACTGGGCAGCAATAGCAGGCGATGATACC
Source organism: Bacteroidia bacterium (assembly GCA_026391515.1). Taxonomy (GTDB): domain Bacteria; phylum Bacteroidota; class Bacteroidia; order Bacteroidales; family VadinHA17; genus LD21. Next base: position 8,453 of record JAPLEC010000365.1, read on the forward strand.
TATTATAACTGGCTTAGGGATATCGGAGAAAAGCTTTCATGGAACTATTATATTCATAAGAATGATTCATCACGTAAATATCATGCAGATGATTATTGTGTCGGACAGTTCTATATTGAACTTTATCGCAAATATCACGATATAAACATGATAAAACCTATGAGGGCATACTTTGATCAAATCATAAAGGATCCGGCAAAAGGGGATCTTAAATTTGTCAACACTAAAGGTTACTGGAGAACTGAACGATGGTCCTGGTGCGATGCCTTGTATATGGCACCTACTGTATGGGCAAAAATGGCTAATGTGACTCAGAAAAAGAAATATCTTAAATTTATGTTCCAGGAATATAAAGCCACAACTGATTACCTTTATGATAAGGATGAAGACCTTTATTTCAGGGACTCAGGTTATTTTACACGCAAAGAAGCTAACGGTGCAAAAGTTTTCTGGGGACGAGGTAATGGATGGGTATTTGCCGGATTACCTATAATTATAAGAGAGTTGCCAGCAAAATATGAAAACAAGGAATACTTTGTCACTATTTATAAAGAAATGGCTGTAAAGCTTCTTTCTCTTCAGCAGCCTGACGGATCATGGCACGCAAGTCTCCTTGATCCTGCAAGCTACCCGAACCCGGAAATGAGCGCAACCGCCTTCTTCGTTTTTGGACTTGCATGGGGAATTGATAACGGGTACCTTGAAAAGGAAAAATATCTTCCTGCAGTTGTAAACGGATGGAAAGCAATGGTCAGTGCAGTATGGCCTGACGGTAAAGTTGGGTTTATCCAGCCCATTGGAGCTGATCCTAAAGCAGTCACCAGGGAGATGACAGAAGTTTATGGTGTCGGCGGATTCCTGATGGCTGGAACTCAGATATATAAGATGATTGAGAAGGGAGTATTATAAAACAAGTTGCAAGTTGCTGGTTGCAGGTTTTGAATTTAAAAGGATTTCAAAATGAAAAAAGTACTATTCGTATCTGTTTTGTCATTAGTTTCTTTTCTGGTAGAACTAAATGTATTTGGACAAGGATATTTAAAGACTGATGGACAAAAGATTGTAAACGAAAAAGGAGAGAACGTACTGCTGAGAGGAATTGGTCTCGGAGGATGGATGCTCCAGGAACCTTATATGCTCCAGCTTTCAAAAGTAGCAGGCACTCAAACTGAAATCAAAACTAAAATAACTGAGCTGATCGGTCCTGAGAATACAGAAAAATTCTATAGTGCATATCGAAAGAACATGATAACAAAAAGAGATATTGATTCTCTTAAAAAATGGGGATTCAATTCAATCCGTCTTCCAATGCACTACAATCTTTTTACTTATCCAATTGAAACAGAGCCTGTTAAAGGGAAAGATACTTGGCTGACTGAAGGATTTGCACTTACCGATTCACTCCTGAAATGGTGTAAACAAAATAAAATATACCTTATTCTTGACCTGCACGCCGCCCCAGGCGGACAGGGAAATGACCGGCCAATTGCAGATGTTGATATCACAAAGCCTCAATTATGGGAAAGTGACTTAAATATTAAAAAAACAATTGCACTTTGGAAAAAGCTTGCAGCAAGATATGCAAACGAGGAGTGGATAGGAGGATATGATCTGATAAACGAAACCAACTATAAAATGGATGGAAATGTTCCATTGCAAAAATTATTTTTCGCATTGACAGATGGAATCCGAAAAGTCGATAAGAAACACATAATTTTTATTGAAGGAAACCAGTTTGCAAATGATTTTAACGGTCTCGTTCCTCCCTGGGATGATAATATGGCTTACAGCTTTCACAAGTACTGGAACCCTACAACCCAGGAAACGATTCAGAAATATATCAATTTGAGGGAAGAAAATGAAGTTCCGTTATGGATGGGAGAATCGGGTGAAAATAATAATGAATGGTACAAAGGAGCAGTGACCCTGCTTGAATCAAATAATATAGGATGGGCATGGTGGACCATTAAGAAAATTGGTTCAACAAGCGGATTAATGAATGTGGCTCGGCCAAAAGGCTATCAGACAATAATTGATTATTGGGCTGGGAAAGGGCCAAAACCCACTGAATCAGAAGCACTTGCAATTTTGATGCAGCTTGCTGATAATATGAAGCTCGAGAATTGCAATATTAATTATGATGTTCTGAAAGCGCTATTTGAAAAATGAGTTGCAAGTTTCAAGTTACAAGTTGCAAGTAAACTGCAACCTGCAACCTTTAATTTGTAACGATATTTAAAACTAATTTCTATAACATGAAAACTGAACTAAGATACGCCGGTCATCCCCTTGATGTAAAAGGTTATGACACTGAAAGAATAAGGAAAGAGTTTCTTATTGAAAAAGTTTTTATTCCGGATGAGATTACCCTTGTCTATTCAATGAACGACAGAATGATGGCAGGCGGCGCCATGCCTGTAAAGAAAGCTCTGAAGCTGGAAGCTGTCGAGATGGTAAAAGCATCATATTTTCTGGAGAGAAGAGAGATGGGTATGATAAACATTGGAGGTGAAGCAGTTGTCGAGACTGCAGATGCTGTTTTTAATATCGGCCATAAGGAAGCACTCTATCTTGGAAAAGGTACAAAAGATGTTGTCTTCAAGTCGGTTAATCCGGATAAGCCGGCGAAGCTTTATATTAATTCGGCGCCTGCACATCATGAATATCCTTCGAAAAGAATAACGTTAAAAGATGCAGAAGTCGTTGTGATGGGACGTCCTGAAGAATCAAATCACAGGACTATTAACAAGCTTGTTCATACCAGTGTATTACCTACCTGCCAGCTGCAGATGGGTATGACAGAATTAAAGCAGGGAAGTGTATGGAACACTATGCCGGTTCATACACATATACGGAGGATGGAAGTTTATTTCTATTTTGAAGTGCCGGAGAAACAGGCAGTCTGCCATTTTATGGGCGATCCGGATGAGACACGCCATATCTGGATGAAAAACGAACAGGCTGTTATTTCTCCATCATGGAGCATACACAGCGCTGCAGGCACTTCGAATTATACTTTTATCTGGGGTATGTGCGGAGAAAATATGGATTACGGAGATGTTGATACACGAATGCCTGATACACTAAAATGATCTGACATTTGCCCACTAACCCCCTAAAGGGGGCTTAATTCGCTGAGTATTTATGAAAATTATTTTGGTTATTAGAAATTAGCCCTCCTTCAGGGGGAATGGGGGGCCGATAGAAGAAAAATAAGATCTAAATATTTCATTAAAAGGAGACTATGAAAGAACTATTTGATTTAACCGGAAAGGTAGCCCTGGTTACCGGAGGTACTCATGGGATAGGCCTTGCAATCGGACTGATCCTTGGAAAAGCAGGAGCAAAAATTTGCGTAAATGATCTGCAGGATGAAAAGCTTCAAAGCTGTAAAGAAGAATTTAAAAAGGAAGGTCTGGAAGTTTATACTCTGAAATTCAATGTTACTGATGAGAAAGATGTTGACAGGGGAATATCACAGATTGAAAAAAACGTTGGAGCGGTTGACGTCCTTGTCAATAATGCCGGAATAATTAAACGTATCCCGATTCTTGATATGCAGCTGAGCGATTACAAGCAGGTAATTGATGTTGACCTTGTTGCACCATTAATTGTATCAAAAAGGGTTGTACCCAAAATGATCGAAAAGCGCAGCGGTAAAATTATAAATATGTGCTCATTGATGAGCGTATATGGTCGTAATACAGTCTCTGCCTATGCTTCTGCAAAAGGCGGGTTGAAGCTGCTTACTCAGAATATGACATGCGAATGGGCAAAATATAATATTCAGATAAATGGTATCGGCCCTGGTTATATAGCTACATCTCAGACGGCTCCAATCCGCGAAAACGGTCATCCTTTTAATGACCTGGTAATGACCCGTACACCGGCTGGAAGATGGGGCGAACCGAACGATGTTGCCTATGCTGCATTATTCCTCGCTTCAAAAGCCAGCGATTTTGTCAATGGCCATATCCTGTATGTCGATGGCGGCATACTTGCTAATTTCGGATATGTGAAAGGAGAAAATCAAGTATGAAAGTCTATAAAGTCCATAAAGTCCATAAAGTCATTACGTGAAACAACTTTAAGGACTTTCGACTTTAAGGACTTTCGACTTTTCTGCTTATTCTTTCGGTTTTGCGTACAGATCCTCTACTTTGACTTTCCCAGGTTCATCGCTTCCGGTAGTTGTGGAAAGAATATCTTCTTCCCTTGCTTTGCCATTAAAGTAAAGTATAACTGCAAATATTGGAACTAATGGTACATAAAGAGCATTGGTAAGGGCAGATAGAAACAGGTAAAAAGGATTTGTCATAAAATCTATTGCTTTGGATGCTTCTTCCGGATTTATAAGCATTTTAAGAAAGCTGCCTGTAAACGGGAGAAGTACTATTCCTGAAAGTATAAGCGAAATTATCATCACGATAATGATAAATATTGCTACCCAGCCCATATTCGGCCAGAAGCGTCTGTGAGCCAGTTTAAAAGTACGGCTTATAGCATTCCCGATATTTGGTCCTTCAACCATCAGTATGGGGAGAATGAAAAAGTATAAGGTCATCAGATAAAGCATTACAAAAAAGATCCCTATAATTAATGCAAAAAGTCCTAAAACCATAGCTATTGAACCAAGGAATGCGAAGAGAATTAATATTACAAGATAAGGAATGAAGTATTTCAGGGACTTATAAACAGAAGTAAAAATTGTTGCCTTGCTGTCGACAGGATTATAGATTACATAATAATGAAGAATTGTTGTACAAAGGAGTCCTAAAAGAGACATTGCAACCATCGGCCATATCATTGCTTTCATTTTTTCAACCAGTAGGAAAATATCCTCAGGATTGGAAGAGATATTCATCAATCCTTGCAAATCAAATGTGAGTGACAATAATTGTATTCCAAGCGACATTATGAGTGATGTAATGAATAATGCCACAAACTTATTCTTGTAAAATGCCCATAATGAGGTCATTACACTGTCGAGATTGTGCTTTCGATATAACGGGTGACTGCTGAACTGATCCATATTGTTATGTTTTAGTTTTTACCAAATCTAATAATTAATATTGGCTCTTTAATCTTTTATCTTTTGTCTTTTATCTTTATTTCCCTTTTCTCCATTCCCTTAAAATATTGATGAACGGAAACACAGTGTTTTGTTTCCTCGGTGGAAATATGCCTTCATTGACAGCTTTCACATCCTCAATTGTATAGAATGCCTTCGGATTAAAACGATCAATAATTTCAAGTACATTTTTAAGTTCATTCCGCTGAACGATAGTATATATAAGATGAACCTTTTCTTTTGCACCATGGGCCTCCACACTTGTAGCTCCATACCCGTTATCGTTCAGATTCATGACAAGATCAAGTCCATTCTGATGAGTTATAATTCTTATCATCTGAATCCCCATTGCCAGCTTTTCTTCAATTATCATCCCGACAAAATTCCCGGTAGCAAAACCAGCTGCGTATGCAACGTAATTTACATAATTATCAAGATTTTGCATGATCTTGCTTATGGCAATTATCCAGATAAGAACCTCGAAGAAACCTAATATCGGAGCAATATTCTTTTTTCCCTTCGATACAAAAATTATACGCATTGTACCTATCGATACATCACAAATACGTGCGAGAAATATCAGCAAAGGCATTATTCCATAGCTGAAGAAGCTTGAATCAAAGAAAGAAGTTTCCATATCAGATTTATTTAAAACGGGAACAAAGATAGAAATAATGGCTCAAAGGCGCAACGGTGGAACTATTCTATTCCCCGCTTTGAAGAGCTTGTCCCGCGTATCCGCCATCCGGCGGAGAAGCGGGAGGGTCAGGGGAATCTTTCGTTTTAACTTGCCGGTACCAGGTCTTTGGTTTTGATCTTCGAAGGAGTGAAAATCCCAATTACACCTTTCAGTCCGACGCTCATAACAATATTATAAAAGAATGCAATGAATCCTATAAGTAATAATGTACCGCATAATGCTGCCAGGATCATATAAATATTGAATTCGCCGTTCATATACAGAGCTCTACGGAGCATACCTTTCAGACCTGCCATACCCATAAACGCTCCCATACCGATACCTCCTAAAAGATGACACCAGAAATGAACATTGACCAGCTTCTGACTATATACCTTTGCACCATTCGTCAGGATTGGGAAGAGTATATAAATGGCTGAATATAATGTCATTGTAAGTCCTACCAATACTGCAACATGAACATGCGGACCTACCACCCATTGGGTATTGTGAAGAATACGGTTTAATCCTACGTCTGCCTGCATAATACCTGCCGGTACTGCAAGTGCGAATCCGAGCAATCCTCCAAGCAGGAATTTGAGAGGATTTGTCATTTTAAGCGGACGTGCACTCCATAGTGTGGCAAGTGCAATAAAGAATGCAAGGCCCTGTGTAATAAGCTCAAATGCTGTTACCATTTCACCTGACAGAACCTTTAATGTATTTGGTTGTGCCTGATCGGAGAGGAGATGATGTGACCAGACTGTCCATGATACAATAAGCTCAACAAGTAAAGCAGCCCTCGCAATATTCTGCATAAACAAAGGCTTTCCGCTGATCATCGTTGCCAGGAGGTACCATGTACCTGCAACAAAAATCAGTACAAGTCCGTCGGCAATAAGATCGAGGCCCCACCAGAACCAGTTCTTATAAAGCAGTGCGTCAATTGCTGTCTCCTTCAGATCAAACCCCAGTATTGCAGCTACCATATATACCAGTATGAGAACTCCGGTAAAGAGGATTACGGCTGTATTCAGAGCCATATCAATACTTCCGCGTGCGACTGCAGCAACAGGAAGCGGAACCAGGTGCTCTTTTTTATTTTTCCTGAAAAGGTTATTGAAACCGGTGATACCCAGTGCTGATGAGAGTAGTGCACCTGCTTTTTGTTTTTCCCATCCCTCAGGAGTATAGGTTATTGTCTTGAAAATGTTAATTATAAAAAGTGCCGTTCCAGCCATAACCAGTGCTATTCCCAGTATGAAGAATGTGCCACCCCAGACGCTGAATTGTGAAAAGTCAGCAGGAAGAGGCCAGTAAAGTGTATAAAGAGGAGCATAGTGACTTAAGAATCCGGCTGACCAGAAAACAAAAGTACCAATGGCAATCAGCAGGAATGTCCAGTTACCAAGTTTGATGCTCCAGAGCGGTTTTTTCATCAGGAAAGGAACGACAAAGAGGAAAGCGCCACAAACAATCGAATAGGTTGATCCGAAAATACCTACCAGCGGGTGCGCCGTAAGTATTGCAAAAAACTGCGGTTCTGTTATAAATGAAACAGGTTTTACTTCATAGATCCGCATCAGCATTCCTTCTATGACAACAAACCCGAAATATATAAGACCGACAACAACAAACCGGAGAGTAAGTTTCTGCATTGGGGTTAGCGTATCAGACTTAAAAAGTCCCTGCTCACCGTTTATAAAAGTTGAAATGAAACTCATATCAATAATTGTTTAAGATTAGTAAATGGTTTATTATTAGTTTGTTGTTTTGGACGGAACAACCTGTACTGCATCTTTTAAAATCATAAATGCTCCTTTTGGACCAGAGTACTCTGTCGACCTTATTGTATATACTCCTTCACGGTCGAAATACCATAAGAGATCATTTCTATGTCCTGGAACTACCTGCATCTGGAAAAGCATGCTGTTGTCGCTTCTGAAAAGACCGAAGCCATAAGTAAGGTCTTCTGATCTGACATCAAACAGAACTTTGTCGTTGACATTAATCACAAGCTTTTCTGAAGGCATAATAAACTGATGATCTTTAACTGTGATGTTAAAAGTTTTATCCGGGGTAATTTCAGATCTTTTAAGATCCATCTCTGCCCATGGAATTGTATTATATGTTACAATATGCAGAGATACTCCCAGAATAGTCAGAAATCCGACAAATATGTAAAAGAGAGCCGGCTTAACTGCAGTGTTATTACCTTTTCCGGTAACTTTAATCGCAAACCAGATTACCAGAAGAATTATCACCAGGCAATACATTGTATATGCAATTGTCTGCCCGGTCAAAACCATAGTAGAATCGACCATATAACCTCCTTTTTAATTACTAATATTATTATTTCGTCTTTATCAGATCACCTAATGATGTATTTTTCAATACATTAATAATTTCTGCTTTTGCATTAGTCCAGAGATTATGCATTGCACAGGGATTGTTGAAAGGACAGACATCGAAACCCATTATGCATTTGTCAAAGCTTTCCACCCCTTCAGTCGATTTGATAATATCAATCAGATAAATTGAATTTATGTCCTTGCTTATAATAAAACCGCCATTTCTGCCTTTAGTGCTGTGAATAAATCCGCTTTTTGAGAGATTGCTTAAAACCTGCCTGAGATAGGAGTACGGAATTTTTAATTTTTTGTTAAGATAATTTGCTGACATGGTATTGTGTTCATTTTTAGCCATATAGCTTAAAATGTTAAGTGAATACGATGTAGTTTTGTTGAAGTTCATAAATTGATATATACGTATGGCAATTTAGCTAAATTTTATTAAATCAAAAAATATTTTTTCATTTTATTGTCTGTTGCTTGTTGCTTATTGCATGTTATGATTATTAGGTACCCAGTAACCAGTAACCAGCAACTTAAATAAATAGTAGTAATTTTGTTACCAAAAAAAATCATGTCAAGATTCAAACTTACGATAGAATACGAGGGAACCCGTTATTCAGGATGGCAGATGCAAAAAGGAGGAAAGAGCATCCAGGGAGAAATTATGGATGCATGTCGTGATCTTTTTAAAATTGATGAAATTGATTTATTTGGCGCAGGTCGTACTGATGGCGGTGTACATGCTCTGGGACAAATAGCACATCTCAATATAGTGACTGAACTGCCTCTTCTCAGGATTAAATACGGCATTAATGACAGGCTGCCACCCGATATATGTATAATAAACGTTGAATCTGCAGAATCAAATTTTCATGCCCGTCATGATGCTGTTGCCAGAAGCTATATTTACCAGATCAGCCAGCGACGCACAGCATTTGGCAAGAAATATGTCTGGTGGATAAAAGATCAGCTTTCAGTAGAGCACATGAATATTGCAGCGAAGCATTTCATCGGATTAAAAGATTTCAGAAATTTTACTGATAAAGAGCAGGAGCAGGGATCAACAAAGACAGAAATATTACACGCCGAAGTAGTTAATTTTGGTGATCTTATAATATTTCATGTTATTGGTTCTCACTTTTTATGGAAGCAGGTCCGACGCATGACGGGTGTACTGGTTGAAACAGGTCGCGGCAATCTGTCATCAACTGATGTAGCCTCTTTTTTCAAGGGGAGTACGGATATTCCGGCCAAATTCACTGCTCCTCCAAGCGGATTGTTTCTTGAAAAAGTCTATTACAGAAAGGAAGATATTGTTTATAAAACCAAACCGGCAATTAATCTGTAAAGAATTACCGCAGATTTCGCACTTATAAGGGCTAAGCTGCTTTAAGGCAGTTTAACGATTTTTATTTTGTATACTTAAGCCTCAGGTCAACTTCATCATTGTAAATGTAATAACACGGGTCATTGCACTGATCCTTTACATATTTTACACGTAGTGTAACAGAATTGACTGCATAATAAATACTCCCTGGCAATAAATATTTGGCTGTAAGTGTATATTTTTTGTTGATTTGAACAGTAATGGTTGTTTCTGAGGAATAGGTTCTGATAGAACTATAAAGCACACTATCCTCAAGATAACCTTGATAGATGTTTATAAATGTTTCTCCGTACTCGGTGCTAAGTTTGATTGTAAGTACGGCTTCTATGGGTTCTTCAGCTTGACATTCAGAGCAATCAACGAACAGACCCGTCTTTTCACATGAGAAAAGGAACACCATTATGAGAAAGGTGAATATTCCGGTGATGATTTTTATTTGATGTTTCAGAACCATTTAATAGTTTTTGCGTAAGACTTTACAAAATCAAAATGAAAATTATACGATAAACCCGCCCTGCCCCAGATTGGACCAATTCTGCAAAAATCTGTTTTCATATATTCAATACCTGAAAATAGTGAAAAGTTTCTCCAAAGCCATTTGATACTGATTTCAGGTATTACTTTATACTTACTTTCCGGGCCTGTTTCAGAACCTTTAAATCTATTTCCAAAGAAGTAAGCTGTTGATAACGAAGTAGAAATGATAAAGTTGCTTTTTAGCGGATTATTCGTAAGCCGAAAGTCTTTAAATATTCCGGCATATATCAATGAACTTTTATCCATAAACTGGTAATAGAGGTGACTGGACTTTTTTACTAAAACTTTTGTGTAAAATAACTTCGTGTCAAAACCGGTACGAAAGCCAAAACCTGTTAACGGTTCCTTAAAATCGAAACTAAAGCCTGTATAATAATCTTTAAAAGTAAATTTTGATGAAAATGATAATGTTACCTGGTCAATTCGGAATTTATATTTTCCCGCATAGCTGTTTTTCCCTAGAAGATCGGCCATCTCATCTCTCTTATTCTTTACTGCATAATTATAATAGTTGATATGTTCTCTCGCAGGATCGTTCCATTTACTGACATCTTTATAAAGCATTTTAAATGAATCATTATAGCCATATTTTATGGAAAGACTTAATGCATCTGAATTATAAATGTTTTTTTCATAAATATCCACACCCTTCTTCATAAGCAAATCCAGTAAAAGAGTATCTCCGTTTTGTGCCGCAATAAGAAAAGGTGTGAATCCTTCATCATCTCTCGATTCCATATTTGCGCCATTCTTAATCAGCAGGTCAGCAATATCAGCATGGCCGGCCCAGATTGCTGCCATAAGCGGTGTAGTTCCGTCATTCGCTTTTTTGTCAATGTCAGCTCCATAATAAAGAAGAATATCAACAAGATAAAAGTATCCGTAAATTGATGCATAACTGAGCGCAGTGACATCTCGTTTATCCTGATAATTTATATCAGCACCGTATCTGATAAGGGTTTCGGAGATTTCCAAATTCTGATACTCAACATTAATACCTACATCCTTCAGAGCTTTTGAAATTTGTGAATTCTGGCTTTTTACGGCAACCAGGAGAGGCGTTTCATTTTCTATTGTGGCTTTATTGGGATCTGCATTGTACCTTAAAAGAGTTTTAACTGTTTCGAGTCTGTTGTTGGATATAGCTAAAATCAGAGGAGTAATACCTGCATCACTGGTCGCAGCATTTACATCAGCCCCTTTAAGAATCATTCTTTCAACTTCTTTATCATAACCATAAGTTGCAGCTACCATAAGGTTAAATTCAAGCGCGTAATCATAATAAAGAGGCATATATGATGAAGTATCAATCACATCCACCTGTGCAATAATCCGACCTGAAAACAAAAATAATAATGCGAAGATCAGGATTACTGAAATTGATGTTTTTCTAACCGCCATATTACAAATTTAGACTTTTGATTATTTTCCGGATTATTTAATGAATAAATTTTATTAATAGTTTTTAAAATACGGCAGCAAAAAAGCAAATTTTAAAGTTTTCTTATAAAGCTGACTAAATACTTTTTATTTTTGCAAGCTGAACTACAATAGATATTTTGGTCAGAATAAGAAAAATATTACTTGCAACACTTTTAGTTTTACTCGTGAGCTACAATCCTGGTGCAGTAGAAAGGAGCAACGTTGTAACTAATAAGCTTACACCCGGAAATATAAGACTGACCAATACTAATTCTTCGGGAAAAGAATTTGCTGCAGCCGAGAAGACAATCAGATCATTTATGCATAGATGGTCAATAACCGGTGCATCTATGGCCATTTCACTTGATGGTAAGCTTATCTATGCCAGAGGATTCGGTTATGCTGATACCACATCAAAGGAAGAAACCCAGCCATATCATAAGTTCCGGATTGCTAGCATATCCAAGCTGGTAACGGCTGTAGCTATAATGAAGCTTCAGGAGGAGGGCAAGCTCTCTCTCAGAGATAGGGTGTTTGGGCCTGATGCAATTTTAAATGATCCTTATTTCAGCAACCCGAAGGATAAAAGAGTATATGGAATTACTGTTGCCCATCTTCTCAGCCATGAAGGCGGATGGACACAAAGATGGGGAGATCAGATGTTTATGCCACTTTTGATCGCCGATAAAATGGGAGTTAAACCGCCTGCAGATGCCAGAACTATTTTAAGGTTTGCACTCGACAAAAGACTCCACTTCACTCCGGGAGCAGGAAAAGCTTATTCGAACCTTGGTTATACAATACTTGGATTGATAATTGAAAAAGTTTCGGGGATGTCGTATGAAGAGTATTGTAGAAAAGCTGTTCTTGAACCCATCGGAATTTACGACATGTCTCTAGCACATAATCTTCTTTCACAAAAAGCTCCCTTCGAAGTGACATATTATGAGCCTTCCGATGTTGTTCTTAAGCCTTCAATATACGGTACTGGCGAACTGGTGCCACCAAGCTACGGGGGTAATGATGTTGAAGCTCTTGGTGGTGCCGGAGCATGGCTTGCGACTGCTCCTGATCTGATCCGGCTTATGCTGGCTGTCGATGGATTTAAGACCAGACAAGACATTCTTACAGATCAGAGTATAGAGTTCATGACAGATAATGATAATGGATATGCTCCAATAGGCTGGAAAACAACAGTTTATAATGGAACCTGGTGGAGAACAGGTTCTTTTCCGGGCAGCGCAGGGATGATGAAAAGACAATCTGATGGAATCGGATGGGTAGTCCTTTTCAATTCAAGCGCCTGGAATGGTCCGGAAATATATTCTTACATCAATAATATGATGTACAGAGTACTGTCTCAGGTAAAACACTGGCCGAATAATGATCTCTTTAATTATTCGCTGCCAATACCTTTGAAAACAAATGTATCTGATTCATCATCATTTTAGCAATGTGCTTCACGGTTAATGTAAATCTTGTCAAAGAGGAACTTGAAGAGCGGTATGGTGTGAATTTCCCTGATAAATACCGCTATGAACCGAGCTATTATTATCATGCTTATGGTCTGCCAGAAATCCCTGCAATATGTTCTGAGGATCCCGGCACTGTGCGGCTTCTGAAATGGGGACTGATACCATCATGGGTAAAAACCAAAGAAGATGCAGAGGAGATAAGGTATAAGACATTTAATGCACGATCTGAAAGCATTGAAAGTAAACCATCTTTCTTGTCTTCATTTAAATCAAAAAGATGTATTATCCCGGTGAAAGGCTTTTTTGAATGGCAGCATGTGGGAAACAAAAAGATACCATGGTACATTTATAGCTCTGATGATGAAATATTTACATTGGCCGGTCTCTTCAATGACTGGATAGAAACCAGAACAGGTGAGGTGATAAGTACATTTACAATAATAACAACCGATGCAAATGAAATGATGGCAGAAATCCATAACTCAAAAAAAAGAATGCCGGCTGTACTCGGGAGATCTGATGAAAAAAAATGGATCGATATTTCAACAACTCTTTCCGAAGCATCTGAAATGCTGAAACCCTGCCCTTCAAAAATCCTGAAAGCCCATACAATAAGTCCGCTTATAAATGACAGGAATACAAACAGAAACACTCCCGAATTGATCA